>CAYNNS010000115.1:0-7774 GCA_964398345.1 uncultured Gemmatimonas sp.
TCTTGACCATTCCGCCCGGAAAGCATTGATTGGTGGCGGGTTGGACCCCCAGCCCGCACCCATCGTTCAACAGGAGTGACGCATGAACGCCCTTCGCCCCCTGCTCGCCTTCGGTGCTCTTGTCATCGTGGCGGGTCCACTCCGCGCCCAGGATGACCGTTACGCCACGGTCGATGTCCGCGCCGGATACATCCTTCCGCTCAGCACCGCGAAGAACGAGTTCAAGGGTCAATCCTCCTTCGGGGCGGGCTTTGCCATCGCGCTGGGCAACCGGCTCCACCTGGGGCCCACCTTCGACTTCGCGCACCACAGCGTGAAGCAGGCCGATGGGACCGTGATCGGTGGCCCCGATGACCAGCAGTACAACGTCTTCCACTTATTCCTCAAGGCCAGTTTCGACGCGGTCAACCAGAATCACTTCACGGTGGCGGTGAACGCGGGCCCCGGAATTCTGTTCTTTCAGCCCAACGAAACGCTCAAGAGCATCGGCGCCGAAGCTGATCGCCACATCGCGATCAACGGCGGCCTGACCATTACCTGGTGGTTCTCGGATCGTATCGGGCTCGTCGCCAGCCCCCAGGCCGACATCGCGCTCTCCCGGAGCGGAGGACACATCGACGCGTTCAAGAACAAGTCGGCGATGATGTTCCCCCTGACCGGCGGGTTCCGTTTCAAGATCTAACTGTTCGGCGCTACGCACGCGAAGCCCCGCCGGCCCTGCCGGCGGGGCTTTGCACATTCAGTAGCCGCGAACCGGATCCACGGCCAGCGCGGGGACTCTCCCCCCCTCAACGTCGGCGAGGCATTCGAGAAATCCGGCGCCTGCGCCGGGTATGGTGGTGAGCCCGGAGATGTGCGGGGAGATGGTGACGGCGGGATGTTCCCAGAGCGGCGACTCGGGGGGCGGCGGCTCGCACTCGAAGACATCCAGCGCGCAGCCGGAGAGCCGCCCGGTTTCCAGCGCCTCGGGCAGCGCGGCCTCGTCGATCAGCGCTCCCCGGCCGACGTTGAACAGGTAGGCGCCGTCGCAGGCTGCCAGCCGCGCGCGATCCATCAGATGAAACGTGGCTTCGGTGAGCGGACAGGCCAGCACCAGCCAGCGGGCACCGCGGATCGCGTCGGCGAAGCCCGAGAGCGAGTGGACCGCGTGGAACGGCGCTTTCGGCGCCCCGTGCATCGACACGCCGTCTACGCTGCATCCCACCGCCTGGAACGCACGGGCCACGCCTCCGCCGACGGCGCCGGTTCCCACGATCAGCGCCCGTGTGCCCCGGATGTGGGCGGGGTGTTTCGGCTGCCAGCGCCCGGCGCGCTGGTCGGCCTCGAGCAGCCTGAGTCTCTGGGTGACGGCGAGCGCGCGGGCGAGGCAATACTCGCCGATCATTGGCCCGAAGTCTTCCGAGGTCCGCGTCAGCAGCGTCCGAGGGCTGAGTCCGGTCCGAAAAGAGAAAGCATCCACCCCTGCGCCGATGCAATGGATCCAGCGCAGCTCGCGCCATGACCCCTCACGCGGTGGGCGAAAGCCGACGAACACCTCCGCCCATTCCACATCCTGGCCGGTGATCTCGGCCGCGTCGCGGGCGCGGACCTCGAGGTCGGGACGGCGCGCGCTGACCCAGTCGCCCAGGCCTTCGTGCAGGGTGTGGGAGATCAGAATCCGCTGGGGAGTCCAGGGAGCTGGTGTCACGCCGCCTGTCGGGTACGCCAGGCGAAGTACACGGGGAAACCTGCGAGCAGAATGAGGAAGCCGACTCCCGACGTCCCGGGAGCCAGCCAGAGCAGATCGGCGATCAGGAGCGACGCCAGGGTGATGTAGACGAGCGGCACGCCGGGATAGCCCCAGGTGCGATAGGGTCGCTCGAGCCCGGACGCTCGGCGGCGGAGGACGAAGACCGCGGCGACCATCAGGACATAGAGCACCAGGTCGGCCGGGACGATGTACTCGAGCAGCTGGGTGTACACATTGCCGTAGCTCACCGCTCCCGAGGCGGCGTCGACGGTCACGGTGCGGGGCAACGTCAACGCCGCGGCCCACACCCCCTGGACCACCAGTGCCGCGCCTGGAACCCGCTGCTGGTTGACGACTCCCGCCCGGCGGAAGAACAAGCCATCGGATGCCATGGCGTACACCACCCGTGCGCCGCTGAGGATCAGGCCGTTGTTGCAGCCGAAAGTGGAGACCATGATGGCGACCGCCATCGTGATGATTCCCGGAGGGCCGAGGATGGCCTGCATCGTGGCCGTCGCCACGCGGTTCTGCGGAGCATGCCGAATGGCCTCGAGTGGCAGCGTAACGACATAGGCGAGATTCGCCAGCAGATACAGGCCGACCACCATCGCGCAGCCGAGCAACAGCGCGCGTGGCAGCGTGCGTCCCGGATCCTTCACCTCGCCACCGATGAAGGTGACGTTGTTCCAGGCGGACTGCGCAAAGAGCGGCCCCACCATCGCCCGTCCCAGCAGCATGGCGACCGCGAGGCCGCCCGCCACGGCGAGGCCGGGCTGTACGGCCGCCGCGTTCCATCCGTTGGCGGTTGGGTGCCACCACGAGCTGGTAAATGCCGCACTGGAATGGCTCCAGCCCAGCAGCAGTCCGAGCACGATGAGGGCCGCGAGCGCCGCGGTCTTCGCCACGGTAAAGCTGTTCTGAATCAGCTTTCCAAACCGCAGTCCCCGGACGTTCAACAGCGTGAGCAGCAGAATCATGGCGACCGCCACGAGCTGCTGCGTCGAGAGGCTGAGGGCGTAACCGCCGAAGCGGATGGGCGCGATGAGATACCTGGCGCCCGAAATGGCCGGCACCAGCACGCCGCTGAAATTGGCGAAGGCCACCGCGACCGCCGCGATCGTGCCCGACTGAATCACGAACAAGAGCGCCCAGCCAAAGAGAAAGCCGGTGGCAGGCCCGTACGCCTCGCGGAGGAACACGTACTGCCCTCCCGCCTTGGGCAGGGCCGCCGCCAGTTCGGCGCAGCAGAGCGCGCCGGTAATGGTCAGGACGCCGGCAAGTCCCCAGGCCACGAGCAACCAGCCCGGAGCCCCGACCAGCCGCGACGACTCGGCCGAGACGATGAAGATGCCCGACCCGATCATCGAGCCCACCACGAGCATCGTCGCGTCGAGCAGACCCAGCCGGCGCTCCAGCAGCGGCGCGGTCATGCCGGTACCGGTTCGCGGTGGCGGTCGATCCAGCCGGCGAGCGGAGCGAGCAACGCCGCCAGTAACGCGACAATCGCGATGATGCGCTCCGATCCTGCGGGGGGAGCGGGTGCCACGAGGCTCTGCGCATAGAGTGCCGCGAGCAGCGCCAGATATGCCCAGATCCCGATGGCGCCGAAGCGATCCCGGCTGCGGGTTATGCGCAGATACAGCAGCGCGCCGGCCGCGAGCAGGGCGGATTCGACCGCAACGGTTCCCGGCACCGAGGTCCAGAGCCCCAGTCCCACCCGCGGCCCGCCCGGCCAGAGCGGCAGGTCAGGGAGGTGAGTCACCCAGTCGAGCACCCAATGGCTGACCACGCCGATGCCGAGCACCGCGGCGGCGCGGCGATCGCCTTTCGCGCGGTACCAGAGCGCCGGCAGCAGGACTCCCCACACGGCGGCGAGCAGCAGGCTGTGCGACCAGGGATAGTGGTCGAAGCTGAGGTTCAGAAAGGGGTTCGCGGTCGGCGCGACGTGAAAGCGCTCGAGGCCCAGCAGCACGAAGAGCGGCCAGAGCGCGTCGAGCAACAGCGGGGCCAGGAGCAGCCAGCCGAGATTGGTTCGGGGGGCCCAGCGCTTGGAGGCAAAACCCACCGCGAAGTGCCCGATGAACATGCTGCAAGTGTCGCTCGCCGCCTCAGCGTCGGCAAGCGCCGGGGCGCGCTAGGGGCCGCTAGCGATGGGCGTAGAGCGTGGTCTTGCCGGTCTTGTCGAAGGCGACGACGTCGTAGCCTCGCGGGTTGGGGCCGTCCATCCCCGGGGATCCCGTCACCATTCCCGGCACCGCCAGGCCCGCCACCTTGGGCTTGTCCTTGAGGAGCTTGAGCACGAGATCGGAGGGAACGTGGCCCTCGATCACGTATCCCTCCGCGAGAGCGGTGTGGCACGACGCGATCGCCGGAGCGACGCCGTAGCGCCGCTTGATCGTGTCCATGTCACTGGTATTCCGCGCCGAAACCTCGAAGCCCGCCTTGCCCATATACTCGACCCACTTCTCGCAGCAGCCACACCCCGGATCCTTGTAGACGAGCAAGGCGATCTTGGGTGCCCGGGCGGCCAGCAGCCTCGGTAGGGCGGTGAGCCCCGCCGCGACGGCCGCGGCCTGGCGGAGCAGAGACCGGCGACTAACCCGCGTCATTTCGTCCATATCACGACCAGGCCACAAGTAGAGTTGGTATAGAAGAAATCGCTGGGGATCCGGCCCGGCTTGTAGACCTCGACGGCCTCCACATCCTCGGGCCGGAAGTCGTTGACCGCCCAGCCGGCCGCAGCGGAGCCG
Organism: uncultured Gemmatimonas sp.; assembly: GCA_964398345.1. GTDB lineage: Bacteria > Gemmatimonadota > Gemmatimonadetes > Gemmatimonadales > GWC2-71-9 > JABFSM01. The sequence goes on from CAYNNS010000115.1 coordinate 4,480, forward strand.
TTCAGCGACACCGCCGGGGCACAGGAAGAACGATAACTCGCTGGACGCGAGCCGGTCCATCCGAGGCCTCCCCTCCCCCACAAGCTGTTGAAGGGATCGGGGAACGTCGGGACGTTGAAGTCGCTCGAGGACGTACGGGAAGTGTCTTCTTCACGAGCCGAGTGTCCAACAGAGTGGACACTTTTACCCAAAAACCGGGCTTGTCCAGGCTCAGTGCAAGGATCGGTCCCGCCAGACGCTGCGGCCGTCCAGCACGGTCAGCAGCACCCTGGCGGCGTGAATCTGGGCCACGGGAATCCGGTAGAGGTCGCGGTCCAGCACGATCAAATCCGCGGCCTTGCCAAGCTCGAGGGTGCCCCGGGTCGCCTCTTCCCCCGCCGCGTACGCGCCTCCTTCGGTGTAGGCGCGGAGCATGGTGGGCAGGTCGACCACCTGGTCGGGCAGCCAGGCGGGGCCCGGACCGGCGTCGGGCGCCCGCCGGGTAACGGCCACCTGAATCGCTTCGAGCGGGTTCATCGACGACACCGCCCAGTCGCTGCCGGCGGCGAGGTGCGCTCCCGTCCTCACCACCGAACCGATCGGGTAGAGCCAGCGCGACCGCTCCGGTCCCAGCACCGGTTCGGTGAGGCGGGTGATGTAGTCGTCGGCATAGGCCCAGAGCGGCTGGAAGCTGGGAATCACCCCGAGCTGGGCGAAACGGGGGATGTCGGCGGAGTCGATCAGCTCCAGGTGCGCGATGATGGGTCGCGCGTCGCGCGGGCCGTTGTGCCGCCGGGCGAACTCCAGCGCGTCGAGGGCCATCCGGATCGCGCGGTCACCGATGGCGTGCTGGTGCACCTGAAACCCCGCCGCGTCGATCGCCGCCACCAGCGTATCCAGCGCCGCGGGCGAGAGATTGGGCGCCCCGCTCTTGCCGCTGCCATCCTGATAGGGCGCCAGCAACGCCGCGGTCTTCGCCTCGATGACCCCGTCGACAAAAATCTTCGCCGCGCTCGCGGAGAAATAATGACGGCGCGGGAAGCGGCCGCGCCAGGCGCGCAGCGAGTCGACTTGCCCTGCCCCGCCGGTGGCGTCGACATAGCTCGCAGCAATAACCCGCGCGTTGAGCTGGTTGCTGCTGTCCAGCGCCGCATAGGCCTCCAGCACCGCGGGGCTCGACGACGCGTCGTGCAGCGCGACGATGCCGAAGGAATTGGCGAGCTCAATCGCCCGGAGCAGGCCATCCCGCAGCTCGGCCTGGGTTCGCTGCGGCAGACGTCTCGCCACCAGATCCATCGCCCGCTCACGCAGCGTCCCCGACGGCACGCCGGTCCTCGGATCGCGTTCGATCCGCCCATTGGGTGGGTCGCGCGTCTCCCGAGTAACCCCCGCGAGCTCGAGTGCCTTGCCGTTGACCCAGGCGGAGTGCCCATCCGCCGCCGTGAGGAACACGGGCCGGTCGGGGACCAGCGAGTCGAGCCACTCCCGGCGCGGATTCGCACTGGGAAACACCGGCAACTGCCAGCCCCGGCCGCGAATCCAGCTCCGCTCGGGGTGAGCGCTCGCGCAGTGGCGCAGCGAGTCGAGGATCGCCTCCCGGGTTCTCAGCTCGTCGAAGCGGCATTCCGAGAGTCCCACCCCTTCGCTGGGATGCAGGTGCGTGTCCCGAAACGCGGGGAGCACCATCCTGCCGTTGAGCTCCAGCACCGCCGTGCGCCCGCCGATCAGCCGCCTGGCTCCCCCGTCCTCGCCGAGGTACACCACGCGTCCATCGCGGACGGCCAGGGTCTCGACCCGGAGCGAATCGGAAGCCATGGGGTAAATCGCGCCGTGCCGCAGCACGAGATCCGCCGGGTCGGCATGGCGGCAGGCGGCGACCGCGGTGAGGACGAGCAACCCGCTGCGCCAGGTCACGGCACCACCGGGAGCACGAGTCGCGACGGGGTCTTGGGGCCGTGGTGAATGGTGATCGTGGCCTGACGCCATGCCGACCCGGTGGTTTCCAGTTCGCCGGTGTGCAGGTTCCGGCTGAAGCCCGGCGCGAACGCGGTGGAGATCACCAGCCGGATTCGGTGGCCCTGGCGGAAGAGGTTCCCCGTGAACATGCGATCGAACCGGAGCCGGTAGGTCTGTCCCGGAACCAGCAGCTTGCGCTCCGGGCCGCCGTCGCGGTAGCTCGCCCGGATCACGTTCAGTCCTGGACTCATCAGGTTCCAGGCCCGGCCGTCGGGCTCGACCTCCTGCACATGCAGCCAGAGATCGGTGTCGGGAGCGTCGACCGAAAGATAGATCTCGGCGGTGACGACCCCGACGACGCGCCGGTCCCGATCCAGCGGCTCGGTCTCGAACACGGCGACGTCGCTCCGGTCGGCCAGGCTGCGATAGTCATGCGCGCCGGGCTTTCCGGTGTACGGATCGCCGAGGGGATGGCCGGGGTCGGAAGTGAACGAGTGGGTGCCGCTGCCGAGTGCCGGCCCGGCACGCAGCAGGCCGCGGACGCCGGGTCCCTGGTCCAGCGACAGCTCCAGTGGTGTGGTCCCCGGGAGCGGCCACCGGTCGCCGGTGAGCCAGCGGGCCTCCCCCATCACGTAGACCTGGACCGCCGGATCGCGCTCGGCGCCGTTGGATTGGCCTTTGACCCAGCGGTCCATCCAGCGCAGGACCAGGGCGTCGTACCCTAACCCGGCGCTCGGCCCGAATACCCGCTCCCCGCTCGCGGCGCCGGCGCTGCTGTCGTTGATCCCGCCGATCCCGTGCACCCACGGTCCCACGATGACGCGCGGACGCGGCACCGCCTCATTGCGCGGTGCGTCGCGCAGGCCGAGGAAATTGTTGATCGCCCCGTCGGGTCCATAGGCCTCGTCGTACCAGCCGCTCAGGTTGAGCACGGCGGCCCGCACCCGGGCGAATTTGCCATCCAGGGCGGCCCAGCTCCACCAGGGATCGCCCGGCGGATGGCTCATCCACTCGAAGTACCAGGGGGCTACGTCCCGGAGCTCGGTCTCGCTGCCGAGCGGCAGCCTCGCGAGCAGCTCGGGACCCAGCGTGCGCCAGACGGCGCTGGCCTCGGCCCCGGTCTTGGGACCGTCCAGTCCGGCGCGGGATCGCGCGTTGGCCGAGATGTTGAGCCAGATCCAGCCCGGCCAGGAGAGGTCGAACACGCCGCCCGAATAGAAGAAATTGAACGGCGTGGCGTAGGTCATGGCCGGTACCATGGCGCGTAAGTGCGGCGGCGCTTCCACCGCGGCGAGCCACTGCACCGCGCCGGGATACGACAGGCCGTAGCTGCCGACCGATCCGTTCGACCAGGGCTGGG
>CAYNNS010000115.1:7784-9324 GCA_964398345.1 uncultured Gemmatimonas sp.
CCAGCGTGCGGCTGACCACCTCGCCCAGCGGCTGACCGTCCACCATCAGGACGGCATATCCGTTTCGGGCCGCGGCCTTGTGCAAGGTTTGGGACTCGAGCGCGCGATCCTTGCTGTATGGGGTGCGATACACCAGGGTGGGCCGGCGTCCCGCCGCGCCGGGGCGGAGCAGGATGGCCTTGAGTACCACGCCATCCCGCATCGGGACCGCCACGCCGCGCTCGATCAGCGGTTCCTGCGCGGTGAGCGCCACCGGCGCCGCCGCCAAGACCACGGTGGCCATCAAGCGCTTCTGCATCACTGGGAAGGTAACTTTCCGCCATGCCGCACCGTTACCCCGAGACCCACGTTCTCTATCGCAATCTCGCGCGCGCCTACCCCCTGGTGATCAAGGGCGAGGGCTGCTGGCTCTACGACTCGGAGGGCCGCAGTTATCTCGACGCCTGCGGCGGTGCCTTCGTGGCCTGCCTCGGCCACGGCGTCTCCGAAGTCGTCGATGCGATGGTCGACCAGGTGCGCCAGGTGGGGTACGTGAGCGGGATGTCGTTCACCAACCAGGCGGCGGAGGCCCTGGCGGACACCCTCGCCGCGCTCGCCCCCGGCGATCTCGAGCACTTCTATTTCCTCTCCAGCGGCTCCGATGCCATCGAAGCCGCGCTCAAGCTGGCTCGGCAGTACTGGGTGGAGCTCGGGAGGAGCTCGAAGCGGCAGGTGGTGGCCTTCGCGCCGGCGTACCATGGCAATACCTTGCTGGCCCTGTCGCTGGGCGCCCGCGAGCACTACAAGACGTATTTCGCCCCGTGGCTGCTGGAGGTGCAGCGGATTCCCGCACCCTACAGTTATCGCTGCCCATGTCGGGGCGAGGATCGCGAGTGTCCGCGCTGCAACGGCCGGATTCTGGAGGAGACCCTGCTCCGGATCGGGCCGGAGAACGTCGCGGCGTTCATCGGGGAGCCGGTCGGCGGCTCCTCGACCGGGGCTGCGGTGCCGGGTGCCGCATACTGGCGCACGATCCGGGAAATCTGTGATCGCCACGAGGTGCTCTGGGTGGCCGACGAAGTGCTGGTCGGCGCGGGGCGTACGGGCACCTGGTCGGCGCTGGAGCCCTACGGCGCGGTGCCGGACATTCAGGTGATGGGTAAGGGCATCAGCGGCGGCTATGCGCCGCTCGCGGCGGTCGCGGCGCCCCGTCGCCTGGTGGATGTACTCGCCGCGGGATCGAGCGCCCTGCTGCACGCGCAGACGTACGTGCATTCTCCCGCCATGTGCGCGGCGGGCGCCGCGGCCATCGGCTACCTGCGCCGCCACGGGCTGCTGGCCCGCTGTGCGACCCAGGGCCGGGTGTTCCACCAGCGGCTCGAGGCCTTGCGCGGGCTCCCTCACGTGGGTGACGTGCGGGGCCGCGGGCTGCTGGCGGGCATTGAATTCGTGGAAGACGTGGAGAGCCGCGCACCGTTTCTCAGGGAACAGCGTTTCGCCGAGCGCTTCACCCAGGCGGCGGAACGCGCGGGCTTGATGGTATGGCCTAACACGGGGCAGG
>CAYNNS010000116.1:0-9320 GCA_964398345.1 uncultured Gemmatimonas sp.
GTTCGCCGCGTTCTGGCGGGGTGTTTGCAGGCCGGTCGGGAACAGAAAGGCCGGACGACACAATGGTGCCGGGCGTCCGGGTGAAGCGCGACACCGCCGCGTTGGTCAGCAGGTCGCCGACAATCGGGGGGCGGAGCAGCGTACCGTCGATCACTTTGCGGCCGTTGACGGTGCGATAGTAGGAACGGAAGCTCCAGGCCCCGGCCCCGAGCGCGATCAGGATGAGCCACCACCAGCGCAGCAGCAGGTGCGACGCCCCGATGACGACCTTGGTCGGCAGCGGGAGGTCCATGTTGACCGAGGCGAACATCGCCGAGAAGGTCGGGATGACGAAGATCAGCAGCACCGACACCGCGATGACGGCGACGCTCAGGATGACGCCGGGGTAGACCAGGGCGCCTTTGACCTTGCGCACCAGGGCATCGTTCTTCTCGAGGAAGGTGGCGAGCCGCAGCAGAATCGTGTCGAGAATACCGCCCGCTTCGCCCGCGGCGACCATGTTGACATAGAGGTCGCTGAACGCCTTCGGATGTTTGCGCAGCGCGTCGGCGAGGGTATTGCCCGCCTGGACGTCGTACACGACCGCCTTGGTGATTTCCTTGAGCGTCTTGTTCTCGGTTTGCGCCGAGAGAATCGTCAGCGATTGCACCAGCGGCAGACCGGCGTTGATCATGGTAGCGAACTGCCGGGTGAAGATCACCACGTCGCGGGTGCTCACCGACTTCTTGAACGAGGGCATCCGCACCTGGGCGGGGGCCTCGCGCACGCTCACCAGGATCATCCGGTTCTTGCGGATGAACGCGACGACTTCCTCGCGGGTCGGCACGTCGAGCGTGCCCTTGAGGATCTGTCCGCTGACGGTGTTCTTCGCGGTGTATTCGAACATTCCCATCGTGCGCCTCTCCGATCAGGTCAGCGCCGTGCCGGCGCCGCGGGGGACTTGGGGAGCTGGCCGATGGCCTGCTCCTCCATGGGTTTCTCGCCGACCATGCGCAGGAACTCGTTGGCATCGCCGGCCACCCGCAGACACTCGTCGCGGGTGACGTCACGGTTCATGTAGAGCTGATAGAGCGAATCGGCCATCGTCTGCATGCCGTACTTCTTGCCCGACTGCAGGGCGGAATAGATCTGGTGGATCTTGTCGTCGCGGATCAGCGCCCGGATGGCCGGCGTCGCGACCATGATCTCACACGCCATGACGCGGCCCTTGCCGCGGGATTTCTGCAGCAGCGCCTGGGTGATGACGCCTTCCAGCACGAACGCGAGCTGGGCGCGCACCTGGGGCTGCTGGCTCGAGGGAAAGACGTCGATGATCCGGTTGATCGCTTCCGCCGCCGAGTTGGTGTGCAGCGTCGCGAGGACCAGGTGGCCCGTCTCGGCGATGGTCAGGGCGGCGGAGATGGTCTCCAGATCGCGCATTTCGCCGACCAGGATGATGTCCGGGTCTTCGCGCAGGGCGTACTTGAGCGCGGCGGCGAAGCTCTTGGTATCGGTGCCGATCTCGCGCTGGTTGACGATGCAGCTCTGGTGGCGGTGGATGAATTCGATCGGGTCTTCCACCGTGATGATGTGGCCCTTGCGGCTCTTGTTGATCATGTCGAGCATGGCCGCCAGGGTCGTCGATTTGCCCGAGCCCGTGGCACCGGTCACCAGGATCAACCCGCGCGGCCGCTCCGACAGCTTGGTCGCGATGGGGGGCAGGCCGAGATCCTCCAGCGTCCGCACGCTGAAGGGGATCATCCGCAGCACCATCGCGACGCAGCCGCGCTGCTTGAAGACGTTGCCGCGGAAGCGCGCGAGGTTCTGGATGCCGAAGGAGAAGTCGAGCTCGTCGTCGAACTCGAAGCGCTTCTTCTGCTGCTCGGTGAGGACCGAGTAGGCGAGCTGCAGCGTGTCCTTGGGCGTCAGGATGTCTTCGACCGAGCAGTCGACGATCTCGCCGTCAATGCGGAGCTTGGGCCGCTCTCCGGCGGTGACGTGCAGATCGGACGCTTCGCGGTCGATCATCTCCTGCAGTAACGCGCGCAGGTTCAGGCTCATGCGGCGGTCTCCTTTACGACCTCTTCCAGCGTCGTGACGCCCTGCTCCAGCCTCAGAATGCCGTTGCTACGCAGGGTCAGCATGCCTTCCTCGATCGCCTGGTCGCGCAGCTCCGCGACCGATGCCCCTCGCAGAATCATCCGGCGGAGCTCCGGACTCATCGCCATCACTTCATAGAGACCCGCGCGGCCCTTGTAGCCGGTCTGGCTGCAGGCGTCGCAGCCACGGCCTTTCATGAACGCAATCGACTTGATTCGCTCAAGATTCATGCCCGGCTGCACCAGGGATGCCAGCTCCTCAGGCCGGTAGGTTGCCGGAGCCTTGCATTCGGAGCAGACCCTCCGCACCAGCCGCTGCGCCACCACCAGGTTGACCGCCGCCGAAACGTTGAACGCCTCCACCCCCATGTCCAGCAAACGGGTGATCGTGCTCGGGGCGTCGTTGGTGTGCAAGGTGGAGAGGACCAGGTGCCCCGTCAGGGCCGCTTTGATCGCGATACCGCCGGTTTCCAGGTCCCGGATCTCACCGATCATGATAATGTTGGGGTCCTGCCGAAGAAATGCGCGCAGCGCCGCGGCAAAGGTGAGACCGATTTCCGCCTTGACCTGGACCTGGTTGATCCCGTGCAGGTTGTACTCGATCGGGTCTTCCGCAGTCATGATATTGGCGTCGACCGTATTGATCCGCTGGAGCGCGGAATAGAGCGTGGTCGTCTTGCCGGACCCCGTGGGGCCCGTCACCAGCACCATCCCGTACGGATTCAGGATCGCCTTGAGCAGATCGGATTCCGCCTTGGCCTCGAAGCCGAAGGTGGTGAGGTCGAGCGTCAGGTTGCCCTTGTCGAGAATTCGGAGCACGACCTTCTCGCCGAACAGACAGGGCAGCGTCGACACCCGGAAATCGATGACCCGATTGCCCATCTTGAGCTTGAGCCGGCCATCCTGGGGCATGCGCCGCTCGGCGATGTTGAGCTGCGAGAGAATCTTGACCCGCGAGATCAGCGCGGCCTTCATCCGGAGCGGCGGCTTCATCACTTCCTGGAGCGCGCCGTCGATGCGGTAGCGCACCCGCATTTCGTGCTCGAAGGACTCGATGTGGATGTCGCTCGCCCCCCGCTGCACCGCGGTCGTGAGAATGCCGTTGATCAGCTTGACGACGGGCGCGTCATCGATCTGGGCCTGGGAGACGCTCTCTTCGTCGGACTCCTCCACGACCTCGACTTCGTCGGCGCCCTCCATGTCCTTGAGGATGGCCTGGAGCTGCATGTCCGACGCGTCGTAGTACTTGTCGATCAGCGAGCGCAGCGTGAACTCGCCCGCGAAGACCGGGAAAAGGTCGTAGCGCGTGATGAAGCGGAGCTCCTGCAGCAGCACCTGATCGGTGGGGCTCGACATCGCCACGGTCAGCGTGCGGCCCTCACGCTTGAGCGGCAGCACCACGTGGCGCTTGGCGATTTCGGGAGGAATGAGCTTGAGGATTTTCTGATCGACTTCGAAATGCGAGAGATCGACGGCCGGCACCCGGAGCTGGCGGGCCACGATCCGGGTAATCTCTACCTCAGGGACCAGGCCCTGCTTGGCGAGGACGAAGCCGAGCGGCATTCCGGACGAGCGCTGCTCGATCAACGCCTGGGCGAGCCGCTCCCGGGAGAGCAGCCCCTCCTTGACCAGGATTTCTCCCAGGCGATCCGTAGGTACCGCGGCCGTCGTCATCCTTCCGTGGAACCCAGTCCTTTCGACACCGTGGAGAGCCCGCGGTCATCAGCGGACCTGGAGCAGAGGTGCGAGCCGGCGAACCATGGCCTGGCTGAACCCTGGTACCCTGCCAAGATCTGACACTGCGGCGAACGGCCCGTTGTCCCGGCGATATGCCAGAATCGCCAGGGCGCGCGCCGGCCCTATCCCGGGGAGGGCCTCGAGGTCCTTCTGGGTGGCCGAGTTAAGGTCCACCGGGCTGGTCGATCCGGCCCCCGCCGGCGGCCCGTAGGCCGAGGCGGTGCGGCTGTTTGCACCGGCTGTGCCAGCCGCCCGGGCCGGTCCGGTACCGGCTCCGAAGCGCAACCGGTCGCTCAGACTCGCCAGCAGTCCGGGCCCGATACCGGGCACTCGGTCGAGATCTGCCGAGGACCCAAACGGTCCGTGGGCGGTGCGATACGCCACGATGCGCTTTGCGAGTGACATGCCAACGCGGGGGAGTCTGGCGATGTCCTCGGCCGTGGCGGTGTTGAGGTCGATTTGCTCACCTCGAGCCAGCGGCCGCGAAACTCGAGCGGCGCGGGCGTGCTGTTGCGCGGGATCCTGGCTCGGGGTCGCGACGCTTGCGAGCAACTGGCCCGGCGGCGCCGACCGCGGCTGAAACAGGAGCCGTGCGCCGTGGCCGAGCACGGCGAGGGCGAGCAACGCGAGGATGGCGCGGGCTTCGCGGGACATGGTTCCCACGCTAACGACCCACCAGGCTGTATACGGCAGCGAATTATTGCGAAACGGTACGGGAAAACTTGAACAGTTACCGGTTACCGGTCACCGGTCACTGTTTTGTTGTCCTGACCAGCGCCATCCCCACGTCACCCACGATCTGCAGGCTCGCGGCGCTCACTTTGTCGATCGTGTCGTCGGGACTGTGATGCCACTGGTTCTGCGGACCGCCGAACGTGAAGTCGATGAGATCGATCGCCCGGATGCCCGCCTGTTGCAAGGGCACGTGGTCGTCGGTCAGGCCGCCCTGGTCCTCGGAAACGAAGACATCGGCGTGACCCATGCGCGACGCGAGGCTCCAGACCAGCTCGACCACGTCGGGCGCGGCGGTGAGCGACAGCCCCTCCTGAGGAATCCTGAGGTCCTTGTCGCCGATCATGTCGAACAGCACCGCGTACCTTGGCGCCGGACCGGGGAGGAGGTGGGACGCGTAGTACCGCGAGCCGAGCAACACATCCGTGTCGCTGGTGAAATCGCCGTAGTCTTCACCGTCGACGAAAAGCAGATCGACACCGATCGCGGGGGCGCTGTGCTTCAGCGCATCCGCCATTCCCAGCAGCACCGCGACGCCCGACGCGCCGTCGTTGGCGCCGGGCACCGGCAGCGTGGAGTCTCGGCTCATCGGACCATCGGCTTTGGGGCGCGTGTCCCAGTGCGCGAGGAAGAGCAGCCGTGTCGTGGCCGCGGGTTTGAAACGCGCGATGAAGTTCACCAGATGCAGCGAATCGCCCCGGGCGTCGCGGTGGGTCCAGCGCTGCACCACCACGCTGTCGGCGGCGATCCGGAGGAGACTGTCCAGCCAGGCGGCCATGCGGTCGTGCCCCGGCTTTCCCGGAATACGAGGACCGAAGTCCAGCTGCGCCTTGACGTACTGCATCGCGCGCGGCCCGTCGAACTCCCGGGGCGGCAGGGTGTCCCCGTGACAGCCGAGCAGCAGGGTGAGGGTCACCGCGAAAAGGCGCATTGAGCAGGGTTCCAAGGTTAGGGTGAGAAGTAAGAGAAAGCCGAACCGAACGGAAGGCCCGGTCACGGGTCACTGGTTACTTTGTTGCCATGCGCCTGCTGCGCCGCCACCTGCTCCGAACCCTGGCCGGTCCTTTCCTTTTCGCCTGGGTCGCCCAGACCGGCATGCTCATGCTCAATCAGCTCGCCCGCCGCTTCGGCGATCTGGTCGGCAAAGGCCTCCCCGGCGGCATCATCGCGGAGGTGCTGGCGCTCTTCATTCCGTTCATCGTCGCGCTGACCCTGCCGATGGCCATTCTGGTGGCGGTCCTGTACGGCTTCAGTCAGATGGGATCCGACAACGAGCTCACCGCGATGCGCGCCAACGGCGTGAGCGTACTCCAGATGCTGCGGCCGGTGCTGGCGGTCGGCATTGTGCTCTCGATCGCCAACTTCTTTTTCATCGATCAGGTCCTCCCGCGCACCAACCTCCGGCTGCTGAACCTGCAGAACGACATCGCCCAGAAGAAGCCGACCTTTTCTCTCAAAGAGCAGACGATCAACAACCTGCCCCAGTCGCAGTACTTCCTCGAAGCGAATCGCATCGAGCCGGTGACCGGCCGGATGCGCGAAGTGGTGATCTACGATCTGAGCCCGGCCCAGGCGCGCCGGATCATCTATGCCGACAGCGGCTACATGAGTTTCGAGCGCGGAGACCAGGACCTCGGCATCCGGCTCTACACCGGCCGGGTCGACGAGTACAAGACGGCCGAGCCGGTCACCGTGAACGTCACCCGCTTCGCGATGAACACGATCCGCGTGCGCAACATCCAGAACGCCTTTCAGCAGAGCTTCGGGGCGGCACTGAAGGGCGATCGCGAGATGACGACCTGCGAGATGATCGACCACGTCGACAACTCGCGGCTCGAAGCCGAGCGCATCCGGCAGCGCCGGGTCGGTCTGGAACGCAATGACATTCGGGCGCTGCTCCAGCTCCACACGCCACGGGAGAGCGCTCCGGTGTTCGACCGGGCGCCGCCGCACTGCGGCATCTGGCGCAAGCTGGAGCGGAAGATGGCCCGCCTGCTGCTCCCGAAGGACTCCCAGGCGCAGGCGCCGGTGCAAAGCCACGTCGTCGCCCCGCCCACGCCGGCGACCCGCGACACCGTGGTGCCGAGCCCGGCCCTGCCGTCGCTCGCACAGATCGGCGACCTCACCGGCGCCCGCGACGACGAAGGCTGGGCCATCCGCGAAGTCCATCAATACTCGGTCGAGATCCACAAGAAGTTTGCCTTGAGCGTCGCCTGCATGAACTTCGTGCTGATCGGCATCGCGCTGGCGCTGCGCTTCCCCCGGGGCGGCATTGGACTCGTGATCGGCGGGAGCCTGGTGATTTTCGCGCTGTTCTACGTCGGGCTGACCGCCGGCGAGAATCTCGCCGACCGGGGCACCATCTCGCCCGTGGTGGCGATGTGGCTGCCCAACGCGATCGTATTCATTGCCGGGGTGCTCGGGCTGATCCGGGTGAATCGTGAATTCGGCTCGACCCGTGGCGGTGATCTGGCGGACCTCAAGGATCTGTTGTTCGGCTGGATCCGGCGGCTGCGGCGGAGCTGAGCCGATGCGGACGCTTTCCCGCTACGTGCTCTGGCAGTGGCTCAAGGTCTTCCTGCTCACCGCGGTGGGCATGCCCTTTGTGTCGGTCCTCACCCAGCTCACCGACAACCTGCGCAAGCTGCTCGAGCGGGACCTCACCGCCGGTACGATCGCGCTGAGTTACGTCTACGCGCTGCCGCAGAACATCGCGACCATGATGCCGGCGGCGGCGCTCTTCGCCGCGGTCTTCACCGTGGGGCCATTGGCGCGCAACTCCGAGCTTACCGCCGCCAAGGCCGGCGGCATCAGCTTCCACCGGATCGTGCGGCCGCTCTTCGTGGTGTCGGCGCTCGCGGCGGTGCTCTGCTATTTCATCGGGGAGTGGTCGACCGAAGCGACCACGCGGCAGCTGGAGCTCCAGAAGGAGCGCCAGGCGCGCAACGTCACCATGCGCTACAACTTCGTCTATCGCGCGCCGACCGGCTGGGCCTACACCATCCGTCAGCTCAACACCAACGACAACACCCTGCAGCAAGTGGTGCTGGAGCACGCGGTGCGCGATACCGCGGCGCCGCTCTACGCCATCTCCGCGGACAGCGCGCGCTACGACGTGAATCGGCAGCGCTGGCGCTTCAGCCTCGGCGCGAGTCACATCATGCAGCACGGCGACGAAGCCCTCACGCTGAGCTTCGCCGAGCTGTACCTGCCGGCCTTTCGGGAGCAGCCGCGTGACCTGCTGATCGAGCCGAAGAATCACTCCGAGATGACCTACCGCGAGCTGGGGCGGTACATCGGCTCGCTCAAGGCGTCGGGCAGCGACACCAAAAAGCTCCAGGTGGAGCAGGCGGTGAAGCTCGCGCTGCCGGCGGCGTGCCTGATCATCGCGCTCTTCGGCGCTCCCCTCGCCGTCTCGGCGCCGCGCGCCGGGGCCGCGGTGGGCATCGCCATCAGTCTGGGCACCACGCTCGCGTATCTCCTGATGATCAACTTCTCGCAGGCGGTGGGCGCGTCGGGGGTGATCGACCCGGTCGCGGCGGCCTGGCTGCCGAACTCGGTGTTCCTGGCGCTCGGAATCTGGTTGCTGGTGAGGGTGAGGACGTAGGAGTCGTCGATGAGTCAATTGGTCGATTCGTCGAAATCAAAAAGAACGAGGGCCGACGAATCGCCGGCCCCCGTTTTCTAATCGACTAATCGACTAATCGACTAGAAGGTGTACTTCCCTCCCACCTGAATTCTCCACCGCGAATTGCCTACACTCACGCGGTTGAACGTCGGGAGCGCCGCTGGGACGGCATAGATCCCCCGTTTATTCACCATATCGTAGGACGTCTTGGACGTGCTCAGGAAAGTGAGGTTCTCGAAGCCCGAAGTGGAACGATTGATCCCCCAGTCCTTGTCGATCAGGTTCGCCAGGTTGAAGATGTCGGCGGTCACCTGCAATGACTGCCCGCTCGTCGTGGGAATCACCTTGGCCAGACGCAGGTCGACGAACTTGGTCCACGGATTTCGGCACGAGCCGCGCTCCATGATCTGGCCGCGCTGCTCGCGCAGGCACTTTTCCTTCTCGATGTACGCGTTGAGCCGGGTGTAATCCGCCGGCACCGTCAAGGTGATGTCGGTGGAGTCTCTCGGCACGTAGAAGAGATCATTGGAAACGTTGCCGTCGCCGTTGGCGTCGTTGACGTCCACGTAGGCGTACGGGGTCCCGGCCAGCGCCGTGAAGATCATCGAAGCCTGGATCCCGAACGGAACGTTGGCGGAGCCGCTGATGGCAATCTTGTGCGGCACGTCGAACGCGGAGACCCGGAGGTTTCGGTTGTCGAGGGTGCCATCCAGCGGAGTGTTCCGCAGGTTGGATGTTGCGATGCTGGACCCCAGCGACATCAGCTCCAGCGAATGGGAATAGGTGTAGGAGCCGCTGAAGCTCAGACCGTTCGCGAACGATTTCTGGAGCTGTACCGCCAGCAGGGTCGAACGATCCACACTCTTGTTGATGTGGTGCACGATCTGCAAGGCACTGTAGCTCTTCTTGAGGCGACGGCAGGTCGTCAGGTTGATGGGCGGCGTACAACCCGCATCTTGGGCCGGAGACGCGGTGGCGGTGGGATTGGCATAGAGCAGCCTGCCCTCGCCATTTACCGCCCATTCAATGACGTTATCGTCGACCTGATACATCTGGTTCTTGTTGCCGCTGTGCAGGAAGTCGAGAGGTGCTGCCAAACCCGCCGGCAGCCGTTTATCCACCCCCAACCATGCACTTGAGGCCTG
>CAYNNS010000117.1:0-9284 GCA_964398345.1 uncultured Gemmatimonas sp.
GGAGGAGGGACAGATCGGCGAGAGTCACTCGATCTCGGCGGGCCTGGACTATCCCGGCGTGGGTCCCGAGCACGCCTGGCTCAAGGAAACCGGACGGGCGAGCTATACCACCTGCACCGACGCCGCGGCGTTGCGCGCCTTCAGCGCGCTGGCGCGCGCCGAAGGCATCATCCCGGCGCTCGAGTCGGCCCATGCGCTGGCGGCCGCGCTGGAGCGGGCCAGAGCGCCGGAGCCGCTCCTGATCCTGGTGAACCTCTCGGGCCGCGGCGACAAGGATCTCGAGACGGTGCTCCGGCACCTCGACCCCGCCCGGCAGCCATGACGCCGGCGCGCGGAGCGCGATACGGGAAGCTCTTCGAACGGCTCGCGAGCGAGGGCGCCGGAGGCTTCATCCCCTTCGTCATGCTGGGAGATCCTAACCCGGCGGCGAGCCTCGCCATCGTTCGCGGCCTGGCGCGCGCGGGCGCCGATGCGCTGGAGCTGGGTCTCCCGTTCTCGGATCCCATCGCCGACGGCCCCGTCATTCAGGCCGCCGCGACGCGTGCGCTCGGGGCGGGCGTCCGGCGCCGGGACTGCTGGGAGATCGTGCGGGTGGTGCGCGCGGAGTTTCCCGAGCTGCCCATCGGGCTGCTGGTGTATGCGAACCTCGTGTGCCATCGCGACCCGGCGGAGTTCTATCGGGAGGCCGCCGCCGCCGGCGTGGATTCGGTGCTGGTGGCCGACCTGCCGGTCGCGGAGTCCGCGCCGATTGCGACCGCCGCCCGGGCGGAAGGGATTGCGCCGGTCTTCATCGCCCCGCCCAACGCCGACGCCGAGCGGCTGCGCGCGATCGCTCGCGCGGGCGAGGGCTACACCTACGTCACTTCGCGCGAAGGCGTCACGGGAGCCGACGAGCGGCTGCGACGCGACCAGTCGCAGCTCATGGAGCGCTTGCGCGGCTTCGGGGCTCCCCCTCCCGTGCTCGGCTTTGGGATCGCGAGCCCCGATCAGGTTCGCGCCGGGCTCGCCATGGGGGCGGCGGCCGTCATCAGCGGCTCCGCCGTCGTGCAGCGCGTTGCCAGGGGCGAGCCGCTCGGGGCGTTCGTCCGGGAAATGAAAGCGGCGACTCGTTTGCCCTGAGTCGCCGGTCGAACCCCCTCGGTCCCTGCCGGCCCTCCGTTATCGCGGCCAGCCTTCGGGCTTGCGCTCGAGCAGGAAGAGCAGCGGCGCCTTCATGTCTCCCGCAAAGATCGTCGACTCCAGCGGCATCGTCCGGTCCTGATCCTCGGGAGTCATCCCGATGACACAGCGGATCGAGAGGTGCAGCACCGGCTGGTCGAGCAGGGCCGGCGGCGGAGTTCGCGAGACCGAAAACGACATCCCGTCGCTGACGGTTGCCATGACCCGGCCCGAGATCAGCACCGTGTGTTCCATCAGGCTCCGGAGCATACGGTAAGTCAGCGTTGTGGACTCCCCGCCACGGGTAACCACCCCGAAAACCGGGGCCTCGAAGCGTCCCGTCCGCGGGAAGAGGGCGAGACCGTACTGCAGGCTCGCCCCGCTATCCTGCGCATTCGTAAGCGCTTCCGTGAGCAGGTCGTGGACGGCAATCAGGTTTTTCGGAATCGGGTCGACGTTCATGGCCCAGCCTGGGGATGGCCTGTACCGGGTTCGGGGGCAGAACCCGGGCCAGCCTTCCCGGCGGGCTGAAACACGAGGGTGACCACCGTTCCCTCCCCCTCCCGGCTTTGCACTTCGACCCGGGCGCCCCAGCTCTCCACCAGGCGTTTGACGATCGGCAGCCCGAGACCGGAGCCGCTCGTGGACGTCGAGAAACGCGGTTCGAAAATGTGGGGAAGCAGCGCGGCCGGGATGCCGCGACCATCGTCGCTGACGGTGAGGACGCTGCCCGCGATCCCGATGCGAATCACCCGGGCCCGCGCGTTGCGGGAATTCTCGAGCAGGTTGACCAGGGTTTCCTTCACCTCGTCGGCGCGCGCCGCCACCGGCAGCGGGTTACTGGTCTCGACTTCGATGTCGGCTCCTTCCGGCCCCAGCCGGTAGAGCTCGGCTACGTCGCGAATCACCGAGGGCAGCTTGACCGTCTCCAGCGGTCCCCGCTCCGAGGCCGGGACGCCGAAGCGACTGAACGAGCGCGCGATGCGGTCGAGCCGGTCGATCTCGGCGAGAATGCGTTCGGTGGTGGACTCCAGCACCGGACCCACCGGCGTACGGCCGTCCTCGTACACGCGCCGCAGGTGCTGCACGCCGAGTCGCATCGGCGTCAGCGGGTTCTTGATTTCGTGCGCTACCTGATTGGCCATTTCGCCCCAGGCCACGATCCGGGCAACGCGCTCCTGGGCTTCGTGGGTCTTGCGCACGTCGGCCGTCATCTTCTCGAAGGCGGAGAACACGGGCAGGAATTCCTGCGGCGGCCGCTCCGACGGCGGCAGCATGGGCTGGCCCTTGCCGAAAGCGAGCGCGGCGCTGCGCAGCTCGGAGACCGGGCGGGAGAGCGCCTTGGCGGCCGCGCGCGCGGCGAGCAGCGACGCGGCGACACCCGCGAGCGTGGCGAGCAGGAACACCATGGCGAGATCGCGCTGCCGCTGCTCCAGCACCGGGTCAAGGGTGGACTGCGGCATGGCCAGCACGCCCGCGCCAAGATCGGAGAGCCGTGTGGCCCGATAGCCCACCCGCGTCGCAATCGCGCGGGAGGGACCCTCGGCGGAAGCGACCATTTCGCCGTCGATCGCGATGCGATGGTAGGCCACGGGGTCCATGAAGGGCGCCAGCAGGCCGAGCGCTTCGAGCAAGCCCCCCGCGGAGCCGGCGACGTCAACGCCGTCGCGATAGAGCTCGAAGTCGGCGTCCACGCGATTCCCCAGCGCAACGAGCTCCTGGTCGAGCTCGGGGCGCCCGGCAGGTAGCGCGCTGTTGCCCGGCACCACGTCCCGCAGGGACTGCTCGATCATGCGATCCCGGCTGTCGCGAACTTCGGCCCGAAGCCGTCCGATCCCCCAGGCGGCGAATCCCAGGGTCGGAGCCATGAAGAAGACGGCGAGGGCAGCGCCGAGCCGCGCCTGGTAGGAGCGCAGCCGCGGCATCCACTCCGGTCGGCGGGGTGCCCGGCCCGCGAGCAGCGTGCCGAGGATCCAGAGCCCGACCAACAGCACCGCGTCGAGCACCAGGACCAGCGCGCCTCGAACCGCGAGCTCACCGGGTGAGCCCAGCGCTACGGTCCCAAACGCATCTCGGGGAATTCCCGCGATGAGCAGTGTGCGCTCTCCCCGGGCGAGCCGTCCTTCTCGCCGCCACGCGATCGGCCCCTCGGAAGCGGTGCGCGTCGAAGGCGCTGGAGCGAGCGAGAGCTGATACAGGCCGCTCCGGCGGGGTTGCCCGCGCAGCAAGCGTCCCAGTCGCGAGGGCGGGATCAGCGCCGTCGTGGGTCCGAGCCCGACGCTCAGCACCGTGCCGGAGTCTTCGCGCACCAGCAGGAGATGATGGACCGCCGGCTCGCGCTGCAGCGGCAGCACGGCGAGCGAATCGCGACCCAGCCCGCGGATCAGCGCACCGACCAGATCCACGGGGAGGTCGAGCTCATCAAGCTTGAGCTCGAGCAGCGGCTTGCCATCGCTGGTCCAGAGTCCCACGACCGCGGGGGTTCCGGATGCGCTCAGGCCTGCGCCGCGCCAGAGCCGGTACAAATCGGGCACGCCGCGCGGAGGCGGCCTGCCTCGCAGCCGGAGACCGAGATCGTGCAGCGTCGCTTCGAGATGCTGATCCGGCGCCTCCGCCAGCGCCGTCAGGTCGAGTCGTGCTGCCCGCAGCCTCCCCGAGAGCTCGGCACCCCACGCCAGCAAGCCGGCGCCGGTGCCGGAGACGATCGCAATCGCCGCAATGGTGGCTCGCCGGTCGGCCGGCCAGAGCAACAGCAGCAGGGCGGGAAGCCAGAGCAGCAGGTACCACGACGGCCAATTGCCGAGCGGTTCCCACGTGAGCAAGCCGATGAACGCCGCGGCAAGAGCGATCACCATGGCAATGAACGGCGCCCAGCGACTCTGTTCGCGCTGGTCGCGGCGTCGCACCAGGGCCACCGCAATCGTCAGGGTCCCGGCCGCCGCCAGAAACAGCGTGAGCTGCCAGATCAGCCAGAGTCCCACGGGGACTCCGGTCGCGGGCGGCACGATGCCGCGACCAATTCGCGCGACGAGATAGGGAGTGCCCGCCAGAATGAGTGCCGCAGCCGCGAGCGCGGGGCGCCGGCTCAGGATGGGCCTTTCCCAAAACAGAGCTCCCAGCAGCACCAGCGCGATCCCGAGCAAGGCCAGCGGACCCGCGGCACCGGTCAGCGCACCGAGGAAGGCGCTGTGAAAGACCGAGGGATCGAACCACTCGGAGATTCCCAGCAACTCACCGAGTGGGGCGCGCAGCGCCAAGGCGATCGGAAGCAACCCCAGCGCGAGCCGGCTGATCCCGGCAGGAACGATCCAGAGCGCGCTGACCACCGTAGCCAAGAGTGCCCAGGCGACGCGCTCACGCCCGACCGCATCCACCCTGGCGAGGGCTTCCTGTTGCTGCGGCGGCACGAACTCCACGCTGAAGAGCGTTCGCGAGGCGTTCGCCGAGGGTTGCTCGTAATCGAAGACGTCCGAGTTGTCCGGCGCGGCGTGCGGAGCCCACAGCCGTATCCCCACCTCGGTCCGTTCGCGAAACCGGCTCGCGAGGCTCCGGTCCTGATCGGGTACCGCCGGATCCGCCGTGAGCAGCACCGCCGCGACGGCGGTGCGACCCGATCGCGCGTGGCGCCGGACCTCCAGCACAGCGTAGTATGGAGTCAGGCGAATGGCGACGGAGTCTCCGCTCGGATCCGGGAGCAGGCGGAAGCGGCCACCCCACACGCGGGCCCGGCCGGATGACTCGAACACCACGACTCCCGCTTCGATGCTGCGCGGATCGATGAGATCAGCGACAGCGGCGAATTCGACTTCGCGAGGCAGGGTTTCCCGCTCGAGGGCTTGGTGGGCCAGGGTATCGGCAAGATTGCTCGCCCGCCTGAGCTCCTTCTGCAGCCGCCCCGACGCATCCTCGATCCGGGCTTCGCGCTCGCCGCGTGCGCCGTTCCAGGAGTGCTGCACCCGCTCGATGCGCCATTCGGAGCTGCCGAGCAGCAACACCGTAAGACCCAGGGGGACCAGCGGCCAGCGCCGGGCGTTTGCGAGCAGAAGCAGCCCGGCGCTGAGCAGCGTGAGCAGGACTGCGACGATGGCGGCGAGACGAGAGGGCGCGCGCAGCCATTCGCCGATGCCGACTGCGGCCGCGGCGAGGGCGAGGACCCACCTGGGAAAGGAAACGCTCAGATGACGCGTCCCCTGCGGTTGAAGGAGCTGACCCCGGCACGCGCCGCCGAGGTGTTCGCGGCCGTGCCGCGACTCCTGGTCCCCGCGGGTACCCTGGAAGCCCGAGGGGCGCACCTTCCGCTGGGCTGCGACACGGTCATCCTCGAGCGGCTAACTGATGATCTCTCGGCGGCAACCGGCATTCCCCGCGCACCCGCGCTCGAGTACGGTGTCCATGCCACCAAGGATCGCCCAGGAACCGGGACCGCGGCGCTCACGCGGAAAACCCTGCACCGGGCGGTGAACGAACTTATCGCGATCTGGGAAGAGGTGGCAGGCGTGCGAGAGACCACCATTCTCACCGCCCACGCCGCCGACCAGCACCTCGAGGCTCTCTCGACCGTGCGGACCGAAGGGAGAGTTCGGGTGATCGACATTCTCGCGCTGCCTTCTCTGCCGGCATTGCGCGAGCTGCAGGGCGGTCCCTGGCATGGTGGTGAGATCGATACCTCGCTGATGCTGCACATCGCCCCGGAGCTGGTCGACGTGCCCCGGATTCCCCCGCTGGTCCTCGCCTCCGCCGCCAAGGGAGCGAAGTTCTACGAGGTCATCCTCGCCAGCCTCACGCAACGGCTGTCGTAATTTGTTAACTCACGGTAACTCATTATTTTAAGAGGCGTTCGTCGCAAGCTGAAACCTGGAAACGGAACGCCCCGTCTTATCGTTGTCTTTCGCATGCTCGCACAAGGAAGAACACCATGAAACGCTGGGCTTACGCCTTGGTAGGCGCATCCATTTTGATCGGCTCCGGAGCCGCGGCACAGCAGCCGACCGTACAGCAGCCTGCCGTCCCCGCCCGGGCAGAAACCAAATTGCGGATTACCCTCGCCGAGGCCATGGAACAGGCGCGGAAAAACAGTCCGAGCTATCTCCAGACGCTGAATGATGCCGGCCCAGCAGGCTGGAGCGTGCGCAATGCGTATGCGGCGCTGCTGCCGTCGTTCAGTGTCGGTGGAAGCATGGGATACACCGGCTCGGGACGCTCGACGTTCGGCGGAACGACGTTCAGCCAGAATTCGCCCTCGCTCACCTCGAGCTACTCACTGTCGTTCAACTGGCAGCTGTCGGGAGACGTGCTCACCAACACCGGTACCCAGAAGGCCAACCGGCTGGCGGTCGACGCCGACATCGCCAATGCGATCGAGGTCCTGCACAACGACATCACCTTTCAGTACCTGACGGCCCTGGAAGCCGCCGCGCAGACGGAAGTCGACCGGCAGCAGGTACAGCGCAACGCGGATTTCCTCGCGCTTGCGCGAGCCAAATACACGGTGGGCCAGTCGACCATGCTCGACGTCCGTCAGGCCGAGGTCTTGAAGGCGCAATCCGACGTCGCCCTGTTGCGGGCACAGCAAACCGAGAACGAGGCGAAGCTGGAGTTGTTCCGGCGCATGGGCGTGGTGATGCCGGAACTGCCCGAGGCGGTGGCTCTGGTGGATTCCTTTGCGGTCAGTGAGCCGCAGTTCGATGAGAAGCAGCTGCTCGCCATCGCGCACGAGGAGAATCCGGCCCTCAAGTCCCTGCGGGCCCGCGAAAACGCGGCCTCCTGGGGAACCAAGGCAGCCAAGTCGCGCTTCCTGCCGTCGCTTTCGGCGCGAGCGGGTTACTCCGCATTTACCCAGGAGTTCACCAACACCAACCTCTTCCTGAGCTCTCGCCTGGCTAGCGCGCAGGGCTCGGCCAACACCTGCCGCTTTCAGAACGCCCTCATCGGCGCGTTGCCGGGGGGAGGAGTGCCGGGTTACCCCAACGGCGGCATCATTGGCGATTGCAACGCGTTTGCGAACCTGAACGCGGCGGGCGACGGGCTGGATCCGACGTTCCAGCAGACGCTGCTCAACGGCAACAACGTCTTCCCGTTCTCGTTTACCAAGCAGCCGTTCTCGGCGTCGCTCAGCATTTCGCTGCCCATTTTCGATGGCTTCTCGCGGAACCTGCAGGTGGCGCAGGCCCGCGCCGCCCAGCAGGATGCGGCCGAGAACGTGCGCGCCCGCGAGCTCGCGGTCCAGGCCGACGTCGCGGGGAAGTACCTCGCGGTGCTCAACAGCTACCGCGCCATCCTGGCGCAGGAACAAAGCCGGGTCGCCGCGCGCGAGCAGATCCGCCTGGCTCAGGATCGCTATCGCCTGGGGAGCGGCTCCTCGCTCGAGGTTTCGGATGCCCAGAACGCCGTCACCCGTGCCGAAGGAGATTACGTGACCGCGGTCTACGAATACCACAAGGCCGTCGCGCTGCTGGAGCTCGCCGTCGGCCGTCCCCTGCGTTAGCCGAGGAGTCCCAATGTCGCGCCGTGCCAAGTGGACGCTGTTTTTCACGATCGCCTTCGTTGTGGTCGGCGGATTCGTCGCCCTGAGCGCTTCCAAGAAAGGCAGCCGGGCCACGGAGGTCAGGCTGGAACCCGTCGGGACGCGTGACCTCGTCGCGGCGGTCACGGCAAGCGGCAAGATCGAGGCGAAGACCAAGGTCGACATCAGCGCCGACATCACCGGGCGGATCACCGAGATCGCGGTCAAGGAGGGCGACCTGGTCAAGAAGGGCGACTTCCTGCTCCAGATCGATCCGGCGCAGTACCTCTCCGTGGTCAGCCGCCTCGAGGGTCAGGTCGCCTCGGCCGAGGCGGCGCTCGCGGAGGCCAGGACCAACCGGGATCAGTCACAGCGCAGCCGGGACCGCGCGGTGAGCATCCAGAAGGCCAATGCGGAGCTGATCGCTCGGGAGGTCGTCGAGCAGGCGATCCAGGCCTTCGACGTGGCCGAGGCGAGCTACGCCTCGGCCAAAGCCGGCGTGGACCAGGCGCGCGCGGCGCTCGCAGAAGCGCGCAGCAACCTCGCCAAGACGCGGCTGGTGGCCCCGATCTCCGGACGCGTGGTGCGGCTGGCGGTCGAGCAGGGTGAAGTCGCCGTACCCGGAACCTTCTCGCGGGAGACCGGGTTACTCATGACCGTCGCCGATCTCTCCGTCGTGCTCGCCAAGGTCCAGGTCGACGAGACCGATGTGGTTCGGCTCCACCTCGGCGATTCGGTGTCGGTCACCATCGACGCGTTCCCCGACACGTCCTTCGTGGGACACGTGACCAAGATCAGCAACAGCGCGAAGCTGGGTCAGACCGGCGCGGCGAGCGGATCGTCGACCGATCGCGCGGTGGACTTCGATGTGGAGGTCACCCTGGCCAAGCCGCCCGCGGGCATCCGGCCCGATCTGTCCGCCACGGCCCGGATCGTCACGGATACGCGGAAACAGTCGCTCGCGATCCCGATCATCGCGCTCACGGTCCGGGAACACGAAGACGTGCCGAACGAGGCCAAGTCCTCGCCCGCGGCCGCGCCGATCGGCCAGCAGCAGCTCACCGCCGCGGAGCGCAAGCAGAAGGAACGCGAGGGCGTGTTCGTCGTGCACAACGGCATCGCAGGGTTTGTTCCCGTGAAGGTGGGGATCGCCGGCGACGAGCATTTCGAGGTGCTGAGCGGCCTCAAGGCGGGAGACACCGTCGTGGCGGGACCCTACCAGGCGGTGCGGGATCTGAAGGACAGCACCCGAGTGCGACAGGTGCGCGACCTCAAGGCGGGCGGACCGAAGCCCCCGGCCAAGCCATGAGTGATCTCGTCATCCAGATCCGCGACCTCACGCGCGAGTACCAGATGGGCGCGGAGATCGTGCACGCCCGGCGCGGCGTCACGCTCGAGATTCGCCGCAACGAGTACGTCGCCATCATGGGGCCGTCGGGCTCGGGCAAGTCGACGCTGATGAACCTCATCGGATGCCTCGATACCCCGACCACCGGTGAGTACGTGCTCAACGGACAAGAAGTCTCCCGCATGCCCGACGACGCCCTCGCCCGGGTGCGCAACCGCGAGATCGGCTTCGTGTTCCAGACGTTCAACCTGCTGCCCCGCGCCAGCGCGCTGCACA
>CAYNNS010000118.1:0-9245 GCA_964398345.1 uncultured Gemmatimonas sp.
CGTGGGCAGCGACGGCACGCCCAACTACAACCTCGCCGTGCCGGTGATGCTGGGGCACTACCTGCCCTCGGGACTCCTGGGGCTAGGACTCACGGCCCTGATGGCGTCGTTCATGTCGGGCATGGCGGGCAACGTCACCGCCTTCAACACGGTATGGACCTATGACATCTATCAGTCGTATCTCAGACCCGGCCAGAGCGACACGCATTACCTGCGCATGGGCCACGCCGCGACGGTGTTCGGCATTCTGCTGAGCGTGGCGGCCGCCTATGCCACGACCAGATTCAACAACATCATGGACATGTTGCAGCTGGTGTTCGCCTTCGTGAACGCGCCGCTCTTCGCGACCTTCCTGCTGGGCATGTTCTGGCGCCGGACCACCGGTCACGGGGCATTCTTCGGGCTGCTGACCGGCACGGTGAGCGCGGCGATCCACCATGGGCTCACGCTGCCTCAGGGCGCCGCCGTGGGTCTCAAGGGCGGCTTCCTCGGCTCGGTGCTGCACACCTATCCCAGCGAAATGGCCCAGAACTTCTGGACCGCGATCTTTGCGTGGAGCGCGTGCTTCCTTGCCACCATCGCGATCTCGCTGGTGACCGCGCGCAGCAAGCCCGACGAGGAGCTCAAGGGCCTGGTGTACAGCCTCACGCCGAAGCAGCCCGACGCACGGCTCGGCTGGCTCAAACGCCCCGCCACGCTGGGCGGGATCGTGCTGGCACTCACGCTGGTGCTCAACCTGATCTTCTGGTGAGGCGACGGCGATGAAGCTCGACCTCCGGCTTCCCATCGGGCTCATGTTCTCGCTGTTTGGCGTGCTGCTGACGCTATTCGGCCTCCTCTCGGACCGCTCCAGCTATGAGCGCTCGCTCGGCATCAACGTCAACCTCTGGTGGGGACTGGTCCTGCTCGGCTTTGGCCTCGTCATGCTCCGGTTCGCGACCCGGAAGCGGTGAAGCGGACTCCCTTCGGCAACACGGCCGATGGTACCCCCGTCGACTTCTTCACGTTCGAGAATGCGCGCGGGACCGAATGCTCCGTCATGAGCTACGGGGCGACGATCGTATCCTTGCAGGTGCGCGACCGGGCGGGCAAGCTGGGTGACGTCGTGCTCGGCTGCGACTCGCTCGCGGGTTACTTCTCCCAGCCAGCGTACCTCGGGTCCCTGATCGGGCGCTGCGCCAATCGCATCACTGGAGGAAGGTTCATCCTCGACGGCCGGACCTGCACGCTGGCCCGCAATCAGGGCCAGGACCACCTCCACGGCGGGCTGCGCGGCTTCGACAAGGTGGTCTGGGCGGCGGAGCCGTTCGAGGGCGGCGTCGTCCTGCGGCACTCCAGCCCCGACGGAGACGAGGGCTACCCCGGACGGCTGGACGTCCAGGTCCGCTACACCCTCAGCGACCAGGACGAGCTCGAGGTGGAGTACCGGGCGGAGACGACCGCGGCGACTCCGGTAAACCTGACCCAGCACAGCTACTTCAACCTCGCGGGCAGCGGCGACGTGCTGGGCCACGAGCTGCAGCTCGACGCCGACTACTTCACTCCGGTCGGCGCCAACCTCATTCCGACGGGTACGGTCGAGCCGGTGGCGGGTACGCCCTTCGACTTTCGTACGCCGCACCGGATCGGCGCGCGCATTGCGTCAGCGGATCAGCAGCTGCAATACGCCGGGGGCTACGATCACAATTTCGTCATCCGGCGCGTGGATTCCGGGCTGGCCCACGCGGCCCGCGTCACGGAGCCCAACTCGGGCCGGACGCTGGACGTATTCACCACCGAGCCCGGCATCCAGCTCTACACCGGCAACTTTCTGGATGGCAGCATCGTGGGAAAGGACGGCCAACGCTACGGCCGGCGCGCCGGCTTCTGCCTCGAAACCCAGCACTACCCCGATTCGCCCAACCGGCCGGAGTTTCCTTCGATTATTCTCCGGCCTGACCGGCAGTACCGCTCTCGCACCGTGTTCAGATTTGGAGTCGCCGCATGAGGCGCTGGCTCACCGCACTGCTGCTCGTGGTTCCGCGCTTCGCCGAGGCCCAGGCAGCAGGCGCGTGCTGCACCGCCACGATCAGGGTGACGGTACCGGAGGGAACGGGGACGGTGTATCTGGCCGGGAGCCTCGCCGAGCTGGGACCCTGGCGACCCGACGGCCGGGCACTCGGCGGCAGCGGCCGCGAACGCAGCATTCAGATCACCGCACCGGCCGGTACGGTGCTGGAGTACAAGTTCACGCTGGGTGCCTGGGATCGCGAGGCGCTCCTGCCTAACGGCGGGATTCCCGGCAACTACAAGGTGTCGCTCGATCACGACGTCGAAGCCTCCCACGACATTCCCGCGTTCAAGCAGAGCCTCACCGACTACCTGGCCGACTGGAAGGGCTCCGGCGTCCTGGGCCGGCTGGTGTACTGGCGCGACGTGTATTCGCACTTCCTGGGACCCTCGCGCAATATCGAGATCTGGCTGCCGCCGGGTTATGACAGCTCGGCGACGACGCGCTATCCCGTGCTCTACATGAGCGATGGCCAGAATCTCTTCGACCCGCGGCTCTCGTTCGGTGGGGTGGACTGGGGGGTGGATGAAGCGATCGTACGACTGATCAACCGCGGCGCGATCGCACCGATCATCGTCGTCGGAGTCTGGAACAGCGGTGCGCGCGCGAGGGAGTACTCCCCCTGGCACTTTGCCGGGGCCTACGCCCGCTTTCTCATCGAAGAGCTCAAGCCGATGGTGGACTCGGCGTTCCGCACGCTGAACGGTCCACGCAATACCGCGGTGATGGGCTCGTCGATGGGCGGGTTACTGTCGTTCTACCTGGTGACCCACCACCCCGAGGTGTTCGGGGCCTGCGGCTGCATCTCCACGCATTTCCCGCTCTCCGAGGCCGTGGCCGTCAAGAGCTTACCGGGCGTAGCTCCGGTGGCTGCGCCCGACACCGTGCCCTACATCGTTCGCGACATCCAGGCTGGGCTCAAGCCACCGAAAGGGACGCGTTACTGGTTCGATTACGGGACCCAGGGCCTCGACTCGGCCTACGCGCCAACCCATGCGGCGGTCCGGGCCTGGCTGCTGCAACAGGGACTGGTGGAAGGCAAGGATTTCGTGGTGCGGCGCTACGAGGGCGCGACCCACAACGAAGCTTCGTGGCGGGCGCGGCTCGAAGACCCGCTGGTGTTCCTGTTCGGCAAGCGGCCATGACTGCAACTGCAAGCCTCGGATGACGCAGATAACACTGAGTTACGCGGAGACTTCTAGAGTCTCGTTGTTTTTTCCGTGTAACTCCGCGGCCCTCCGCAAACTCCGAGGCTTGCTGTTATGGGTGGAACTGCAGCAGGATCGATTCGATCTCGCCGCCGTAACTGCCGGGCTTGATCGCGGCACCGTTCTCTTTGCGAAACGACAGCTGCAACCGTTCCACATGGTCGAGCCGTAAGCGATCACCGGGGCCGCCGCGGCCGGCGGCGGGACCGACCCAGTAATTCCACTCGCCGGGGAAGCCCTGCGGCAGCAGCACGCCCCTGCCCGCTGCAAACGCGGTCAACGGGATCGCGCGCTCGCTCCAGGTGCTGTCGACCGCCAGCTCGGCTGTCCAGCTGGTCCCGTCGTCCTCCATCAGGGTGACGTGGAGCACCTGGCGCGCTCCTAACCCGCGCGCATGGATGCGTATCAGGCTGTCGCCCTTGATCGCCTCGCCCCGTGCCGCGATCCGATCCTGGATCACCAGGGACGCCGTGTAATCGGGCGGGCTCCAGCCACTCTGGTCCACGGGCAGCTCGAAATGCATGAGTGGCCGCCCGGTGACCGCCGAGTACCCAACGCTGAACAGTCCGCGCCGCCCCGCGTCGCCGATCCGGGTGAAGGCGAGCTTGCTCGCGTCTTCACCGGGAGCGAAGAGCACCAGGGTTGTGCCCGGCGCAGCGATCGCCACCTTCCACGACGCCGTACCCGAGTAGTCCCAGGCCCAGGGGATCCGGTTGACCCGCTGCGGAAACGTGGTCGGTGCCCCCCTGCGGAAAACGCTCACCACGTACTCGGCTGGCCCCGCACGCAGGTCGGCTGCAGGGACCGTCGCCGCGTACTCGTATGCCCCCCCACGCCTGAGAGGATAGGCGTGATACCAGTCTCCGGTCGTTCGGCGAAGAAAGAGCGTCGCCGAGTCCGGCAGGACCGTATCCACGATTCGTACACGGAGCTCGGCAGCGCGGCCGGTCACGTACTCGGACGCGGCCAGCGATTCCACCGACAGGGGCAGGGAATCGGAAGGGGGCGGATGGAACTCCGCAAACCCGATCGCCCCCATCCGCTTGGGGAGCGTAGCAGGATCGACAGTCCCCGGCGCACTCAGCACATACACGCCGGGAGTGACGACAATGCTTCCGTTGACTGCACCGTCCGCCTCCCCCGTCTTGTCCGCCTCCTCCGCTCTGACCACCCTGAAGCTATCCCCCAAGTCGGGCAGCCGGACCGTCATCGGCCATGCGCGCGCGATCGCCCGGGTCACGACCTTGTCGGGACTCATCGCCTCGAAGGGATCCCGTACCGGCACCGCGTCGGGGTAGACCTCGAGCCGCCACACGCCTGGACGTACCTTGTCGAGGAAATAGATTCCCTCCCCCTCGTAGCGCACCAGCGGCGACGAACCATAACCCGCGATTCGCCTGAGCGCCGCCTGATCCTTCGGTGCCGAGGTCGTGCTGCCCGCGTAGAGGAACGCGTCGCTCGCCACCAGCTCCCCCAGGTTTTCGGAGGCCGAGATGTGGAAGTCGCCGAAGCGCGTGTTGCCGGGATAGGCGCCATACGATTGCATCCGTGGCAGCCGGCGCATTGCCTCCGCCGCGATGATCGCGCTCATCGCCTTGCGCGGCGTGTACGCCAGGCTCAGGTAGTGGGTCTGCCAGCCGAGGTTGCGCGACGCGGTCTGCTGCATGTCGTAGGCGAACATCAGCGCCATCTGGGTGCCGACGCTTCGGAAAGTCCGTGCCATCGCCGGGTACATCGTGCCGGTGCGCAGGTCGGGGCTGTCGAACTCGTACACGATGCGGGGTAGTCGGGCCAGCTCGGGGCGGAGCATGTCGGGGTAGACGTCGGTGCCGCGGAGGTAATTGCCCTGCAGCTCGTGCCCCGAATTGAGCCCGGTGGGGTACCAGCCGAAGGTCACCCCCTGTGCCTTCGATTGCCGGATCGCCTCGCCGATGCGGAAATCCTGGCTCACGTTGTAGAAGATGAGCTTGGTGCAGCCGGTGCTCCGCACCGCGTCGGTCAGCGCGTTGATGTAGCGGATCGAGCCCGGGAGATCCTCGGGATGATGCCAGGGCTCGTTGACCAGCTCGATGAAGAGAATCGCCGGCTCGTCCTTGAGCGCCACACCGGTGTAAGGGTTCACATGGTTCAGGATCTGGCGCAGATAATTGACCTGCGCCGCGATCGCCGCGGGATCGGTGCCCATCTTTCCCTTGCCGAACACCCGCCCGAACCCCGGCGTCGTGGCGTCCTTGCCGAGCGAGTCGGGCCAGTTGGCGCTGTAGAGCTGGATCGGGCTGAACAGCATGTAGATGCCGCGTTCGCGGGCTTTCGCGATGAGATAGTCCTGCAGCTCGAGGTGGTCGTTCTGGAGCAGATTGCCGGCGCTGTCCGAGGCTTCCCAGTCGCCCCAGAAGGTGAGGCGCAGGGCATCGAACCCCATCCGGGCGAACTGCGCCATATCCTCGTCGATCATGCGCTTGCGATCGGCGTGCAGATAACCCGCGGCCCGGTAGTCCGACGCGGTGGGCAGCACGTAATTGGCGCCGAAGAGGCGCACCTCGTCCCGGTTGTCCTTCCAGCGCACCACCCCGCTGCTGTCTAGGTAGACTCCGCGCGCTGCCTGGGCAGAGAGAACTGCTTGCCCACAGATTACACATATTATCCAGAGACCCAACGATTGGATCACAATCGCCCCGAAGGAGCGGAGCAATCTGTGAAATCTGTGGGCGATTGTTGTTGTGGGCATGTCCAACAATATTTGCCGGATGCCCGGCCTGCTAGGGGAACGGTATCGGATCGAGCGCGAGCTCGGGCAGGGCGGTATGGCGACCGTGTATCTGGCGCAGGATCTGAAGCACGATCGCTCGGTCGCGGTCAAGATCATGCTCCCCGGCATCGCTGCGGCCCTCGGGACCGGCCGCTTCACCCGCGAAATCGCCATCGCCGCCCAGCCCCAGCACCCCCACCTCGTCGGTCTGATCGATTCGGGCGAGACGCTGGAGCCGTCACCGCGGCCCTTCTTCGTCATGCCGTTCGTGGATGGGGAGACCTTGCGGCAGCGGCTCGAACGCGAGCGCCAGCTCCCCATCGCGGAGGCGCTCCGGCTCACCCGCGAGATCGCCGGCGCCCTGCAGTTCGCGCACGAGCGTAGCGTGATCCACCGCGACATCAAGCCCGAAAACGTGCTGCTCCTGGCCGGGCACGCGCTGGTGGCCGATTTCGGCATCGCCCGGGCGCTGAGCGCCGCGAGCGGCGGCGGCTCCCAGCTCACCCTCGCCGGCGCCGCGCTCGGCACGCCGGCCTACATGAGCCCCGAGCAGGCCTCCGCCGAGGCGATCGACGCCCGCAGCGACCAGTACAGCCTCGCCTGCGTGCTCTATGAAATGCTGGCGGGTGCGCCGCCCTTCAGCGGCGCCAGCGCGGCGCAAGTCATGGCCCGGCACCTGATCGACCCCGCGCCACCCATCACCACGGTGCGGCAAGGCGTCTCCGCCGCGGTGATCAAAGCCATCACTCGCGCGATGGCGAAGAGCCCGGCCGACCGCTTTCCCGATCTCCGCGGCTTCCTCGCGGCGCTCGAGAGTCCCGACGCCGCGGCGACCGTGCTGCCCTCGATCGTGGTGCTGCCCTTCGCCAACACCAGCCCCGACCCCGATACCGATCACTTCGCCGACGGGCTCACCGAGGAAGTCATTGCCGACCTGTCCAACGTGCGGGGCGTGCGGGTTATTTCCCGCAACTCGGCGCTCCGCCTCAAGGGCACCGACAAGGACGTGAAGAGCCTCGGCCGGGAGCTGGACGTGCGCTTCGTGCTGGCGGGCAGCGTGCGCCGGGCCGGCAGCCAGCTCCGCATCACCGCCCACCTCGCCGACACCGGCGACGACCGCCAGGTCTGGGCCGGGAAATTCGGCGGCACCGTGCAGGAAGTCTTCGAGTTGCAGGAGCGCCTGGCGCGGGAGATCGTGGCGGCGCTCCGCGTCACCCTGTCACCGGAGGAAGACCGCGAGCTGGCCGCGCGCAAGCTCTCCGACCTCGCGGTGCTCGCCGCCGACCGGCCCAGCACGCTCGACCGGCTAGAGGACTACCTCCGCCACCTGCAGACCTACCAGCGCGTGCGCCAGGAGAGCTACAAGTTCACCACCGATTCGGTGCTGCAAGCGATCCACATCGCGCGGGAGGGCCTGGCGACCCTCGGCGAGAGCGAGCTGCTGCTGTCGGCACTCTGCCAGGGACTGATCGGGCTGGAGTGGATCGGGCAGGCGCCGGACCTCGCCGAGGCCGAGCAGATCGTCGACCACATCTTCGCGCAGTGGCCCGATTCGGCGTACGGTCACCTGATGCGGGGGGCGATCCGGTACCGGCGCGGCAAACCGCGCGAAGCGATCGCCGAGCTGGAGCGCGCCCGCGCGACCCGGCCCAACGACCCCGACGTCCTGATCTACCTCAGCGTCTCGCACTGGCTGCTCGGACAGAATGGCCAGGCGCTGGAGGCGGTGACCCAGGCGGTCGCGGTCGACCCGCTCAACCCGGTCAACTGGTACATGAGCGGCCTGGTGCGCTGGTTCGACGGCGACTGCACGGGCAGCATCGCGGAGCTCGAGCGCGGCGTGGCGCTGGGCAGCGACACGCCGATGTGTCTCGCGACCCTGGCGATGGTCCAGCTGGTGTCGGGTCGCGATGCGGAGGCCGTAGCCAGCTTCGGCGAGCTAACCCGGCGTTTCCCCGACGATCCCTATGCGCAGCTCTGGGGGATGGTGTGGAGCGCCAAACAGGGTCTGACCGATCGGGTCCGTGCCGGGTTCACGGCCGACGTGGTCAGCCTGGCGAAGGTGGACGAGGGCGCGACCTACGTGGCGGCCGCTGCCTCTGCACTGATCGGCGACCGGGACCAGGCGCTCGAGTGGTTCGCCCACATGATCCGCGACCGCGGCTTCGTCGCCTGGCCCTACTTCTCCGCGCGCGATCCCTTCCTGGCGAGCCTTCGCGGCGACCCGCGCTACCAGGCCCTGCTCACGGAGATGCAGGGGCGGTACGAGGCCTCGTCACCGCAATCGTGAGGCTGGCCGGCCGGAGAGCCTCGCCGCTCGCGCTCAGCTGCAGCACTCCCGGCGCTCCCCGCACATAAGCCATCGCCCGGCCGTTGAACGCCCGGATACTTCCGGGAGGAACCGTTTCGTGGATGCGCAGGTCGGCGTTGTCGAGCGTGAGACTTCCTCCGCTCAGCGACACGCGCACCAGGTTGTCGGCTGCGGGAACCAGCGTCCCCGCCGAGTCGACGATCTCGACACTCACGGGTGCCAGATCACCAGGCAGAGCGGTGATGCTCGCGCGGTCCACGGTCAGCCGAATCGCGGCAGCAGGGCCCGCGGTGCGGACTTCGTCGTGGCACGCCGCGGTGCCGTCCCGGCGCTTGCCCACCGCGCGTAACACGCCGGGCTGATAGGGCACGTCCCAGCTGAAGTGCAGATCGCCCGTGGTCGCGGCGACCACCGGCTCGGCGTAGCTGTTCCATCCGCCGGAGGTCCCCTGCGCCGGAAACTCCCTGCGCTTCTCGCCGAGTGAGCGGCCGTTCAAGAACAGCTCGACGCTGGTGCAGTTGCTGTAGGCGATGACGGGGATGACCTGACCCTCGCGCCCCGGCCAGTTCCAGTGCGGCACCAGATGCAGCACCGGCGGCCCGGTCCACAGGCTCTGATACAGGTAGTAGGAGTCCTTCGGAATGCCGGTGATGTCGAGCACGCCCGAGGCGAAGCCCTTGAATGGCCAGGTGGCCTCGCCCAGGTAGTCCACGCCGGTCCACATGAAGTCCCCGGCGAAGTAGTCGTGCAGCTCCACCCATTTCCACAGCCGCTCGGCCTGGATCATTCCGCTGGCGTAGTTGGGGTGCGGCACGGCGGGATCGTCACCCAGGGAGTAGCGCTCGTCCCGGCTCTGGAACATCGAGCCGCTCTCGGTGCCGACCATCCGCCAGTCGGGGTGGTCGTGGCGATCCTGCTCCGCAAAGA
>CAYNNS010000119.1:0-9231 GCA_964398345.1 uncultured Gemmatimonas sp.
CCGCGCGCTGCTGGCGCTCGCCACCGGCGAGCGCCGTGCCGCCGAGCGCGCCGCGGGGCGCTTGCTCGACGTGGCGCAGCTCCCCTGTGCCAAGCTCGACCTGAGCTTCGGGAAAGCCGGCATCCTGCTCGCGTGCGCCCAGCTGCTGGAGGCCTTTCAGGCGGCCGGCGCGGACGGAAGCGGGCTCAGCGGGTTAGGCTCCGAGACCCTCGCCGCCCTCTGGACCGCACTCCGCGGCCAGCCGTTCGCCACGCCCGGCATCGCCCATGGCTGGGCCGGCGTGCTCTACGCCACCCTACGCTGGTGCGATACTGCCCGGGTACCCCTGCCGTCCGGGTACCAGGAGCGCCTGCGCGAGCTGGCGGCGCGGGCGGAGCCGCTGGCCCGGGGCGTCCACTGGCCGCTCCCGGCCGCCGCCAACGGGCATGGTCGCCCGGGCGAGCCGATGTCGGGGTGGTGCAACGGTCCGGCGGGGTTCATCCATCTCTGGACCCTCGCCCACGAGCACTTTCCCCACGATGACTATCTTCCGCTGGCGGAGGCCAGCGCCTGGACCGCCTGGGAAGCCCGTGGCACGGTCCCGGATCTCTGCTGCGGCACGGCGGGCCGAGCCTACGGACTGCTGAATTTCTACCGCCAGACCGGCCACGCCGTCTGGCTGGAGCGGGCGCGGGCGCTGGCCGAGCGGGCCGCCGGAGCCCTAACCCGCTCCCGCGGGCCCCGCCCCTTGAGCCTCTACAAGGGAGAACCCGGAATCGTGCTGCTGCTGGCCGACCTGTACCACCCCGAGACCGCGAGCATGCCCGGCTTCGAATCCGAGGGTTGGCCGCGCCGATGACCGACCTGCGCCCTCGTCTCGAGGCGGCGCTGGCAGGCTCGTTCCAGATCGAGCGCGAGCTGGGGCAGGGGGGCATGGCGACGGTGTATCTCGCCCGCGATCTGCGCCACGGCCGCCAGGTCGCCCTCAAGGTGTTCCTTCCGGAAATCGCCGCCGCCTTCGGGCATTCGCGCTTCACGCGGGAGATCCGCACCGCCGCGAATCTGAGCCACCCCAACATCCTGACCTTGCACGACTCGGGCGAAGCGGACGGCATGCTCTGGTACGTCATGCCCTACGTCGACGGGGAATCGCTGGCGCAGCGGATCCAGCGCGACGGGCCACTGCCCATCGACGAGGCCCTCAGCATCACCCGCCAGGTCGCGGCGGCGCTGGGCTACGCCCACAGCCACGGCGTGGTGCACCGCGACATCAAGCCCGGCAACATCCTGCTTTCGGGCGGCAACGCCTACGTCGCCGATTTCGGCATCGCCCATGCCTTCGAGGAAACCGGCGAGAAGCTCACTTCCACCGGCATCGCGATCGGTACGCCGGCGTACATGAGTCCCGAACAGAGCGGCTCGGGCCAGCTCGACGGCCGCGCCGACATCTACAGCCTCGGCTGCGTGTTGTACGAAATGCTGGTCGGCGAGCCGCCCTTCGTCGGCCGCTCGGCGCAGGTGATCCTGGCCCGGCATTCGGTGGAACGGGTGCCGAGCGCTCGGGCGGTGCGCGACACGATTCCACCGGCGGTCGAAGCGGCCATCCACAAGGCCATGGCCAAGACGCCGGCCGATCGGTTCGCGACGGCGGAGGAATTCGCGGCCGCGCTTGCGCCCGAGCGGGTGACGCAGGAGGTGCCGGTGCCGCGGGCGAGGCGGCCGCTGCCGCATCGCTGGGTGTTCGCGCTCGGGTCGTTTGCCGGGTTAGGGATCGTCGTGCTGGTGGCGCTCCGGCCCTGGCGCTCGACCCCTGCGGTACGGGTCGATCCCAATGCGATTGCGATCGTCCCCTTCCAGACCGTTGACGCCACCGATTCCAGCGTCGCGAAGCAGCTGGCCTCGTTCTTTGTGCAGCACCTCCCCGGCGATGTCGGACCACGCGTTGCGAAGGATTCGAGCGTCGCGGGGCTCCGCCTGACCGGAACGCTCGCCACCGTAGAAGACAGCCGGCTCGTGCTCAGCTTCAAGCTGACGCAAACGACCACCGGCAAGCTGGTCGTGGGCGTCGAAAAGCTCATGGCACCCCGTGACAGCGTGACGGGGCTGGCGGACCGTGCCGTCGCGCGGATGCTGGCTGGAATGACGGGAGAGCCCGACGACCACGTCACCGTGCTTGCCGGATTACCGCTCAACGCGCTGCGGACGTACGTCGGCGCGCGGATGGCGTATTTCCGAGGGAACTATGACCAGGCCGAGAAGTACTATCTGGCCGTGCTCGCGACGGACTCCACCTGTTTCCCCGCCGCCCTCGGGTTGGCGACCACCAGGATTCATCTGGGTTCGGACTCGCTCCAGCGCCGCTTCGTAGCCATCCTGAACGGCTTCAGCGGTCGGCTCAAGCGACCCGACCGGGTATACCTCGCCGCACTCGACACCCTGTTGGCGCCACGCATCTTCGAGCGACTGCGCATCCTCAGTGCATGGAATGCTGCGGTGGACGCCGCGCCCGATCGCCCGGAGCTCTGGTATGAGCTCGGCGAGGTACTCTTTCACGAAGGCCCCTGGACCGGCGCGCCCGATGTCCTCGAGCGTGCTCGTGCGGCGTTTGGTCGGGCGCTGGACCTTGAATCCGAGTTCGTGCCAGCACTGCGGCACCTGATTGACCTCTCGGCGAGCCAGGACAGTCTGACAGCGGTGCGGAGACTCGGAGAGCGCTATCTCGCGCTGGACTCGGTCGGTGACATGTCCAGCTACTATCACTGGCGTATCGCAACCGCTCTGCATGACAACAAAACGCTGAAGAAACTGCGCGCGCCAACGTTCGACAGTCTGCCGATAGAAACGCTCGAGCAGATCGTCAACGTCAGCCAGCTCGACGGCGTGGGTCTCGAAGACGGCGAGCGTGCGGCCCGGGCGCTATGGGGCCGGAGCGGCGAATGGCGTGCCTCGCGCTGGCGTTACATCAAGCGTCGGGAAATCGCCCTCAACCGGGGCAGGCCGAGTGAAGCCCTGGCCATTACGAAGCGGCGCATGGCCGAGGAGCCCTTGAGGCCCCGCGATCGCCTCAGCGAGGTGGTCGACGCCCTGGAGTGGGATGCCGACACGACGCTGGCGGTTCAGGTGGTTGTGGACGTGGCGGACCAAGTCAAGCAACATCTCCAGAGCAGAACCGACACGCTGGATCCGATCCACTACGACGTTTGTGCGCTGGGTCTCTGGCGCATGGCCCACCACGACACGGGCTCGGTGCCTGCGCTGATCGCCGACCTGCGTCGCGCCCAACGCGTATTCGAGGCGGCACCAGGTGGCGCGGCGATCCAGGGCAACTTCCTGGATCTCTGCGCAGACGTCCTCGACGCCCAGCTCGCCGCGGCGACGAGCGCGCCCGACCTCCGCGCGAGCGTGGCCCAGATCGACTCGATCGCGCGCCGCTCCGACGCGTTTACCTGGGTGCTCGCCACCGCCAACCTCACCTCAGCCAGGCTGTGGGAGCGCCTTGGCGATCGCGAGCGCGCGCTCACCGCGATTCGCCGAAGGGTGTACATCACCGACCTCAAGGAACAGCGCGTGCTCGTCGCGCTCAGCACGTTCCTGCGCGAGGAAGGCCGCCTCGCGGCACTGACCGGCGACAAGACTGGTGCGATCAGCGCCTATCGGAAGTACCTCGCGCTCCGCGCCGATCCCGAGCCCCCGCTTCGCGCACAAGTCGCCCAGGTCAAAGCCTCACTCGACTCGCTCCAGCGCGCCAGGTAACCCTGAATCCTGATTCCAGACCCCTCCGTAGAGGGGTTATCCTTCAGCCCCAGGCCTGACCATGACCTCCCTTCCCGCCCCCCGGAATCGCGTCGCGCTGCCCCAGATTGCCGGCGTGTCCTGGGAGCACCCCGCCGATCGCGCGGCGCTCCAGTCGCTGCGCGCGGTCCCCGGCTTCGATGACGTGGTGCGCAAGGTCATCGCGATTCTCGGCGGCGAGCGCGGCATCCGGCTGCTCTTCCAGGGCAACGCGGTGCGCTCCGGTCCGCAGCAATACCCGCTGGCGCATGCCCTCCACGTTGAAGTTGCGGCCACGTTCGACTGGCCGACACTGCCCGAGCTCTACGTGTCACAGACGCCGGTCTTCAACGCCGGCGTCTATGGCGTGGACGATCCCTTCATCGTGCTGCACTCCGCCGCGGTCGAGCTGCTCGACGAAGAGGAGCTGCGCGCGCTCATCGCCCACGAAATGGGGCACGTGGTGAGCGGCCACGCGCTCTATCGCACGATCGCCGAGATCCTGCTCGCCGTGAGCCTCGGCTCGCTGCCGTTTCTCGCGGGGATCGCGTTACTGCCGATCCGCCTCGCCGTGCTCGAGTGGTCGCGCAAGTCCGAGCTCTCCGCCGATCGCGCGGGACTGCTCGGCTGCCAGAACATGATGGCCTCGCAGCAGCTCTTCATGAAAATGGCCGGCGCCTATCGCGGCGCGCTCGAGTCGGGGCAGATGTCGCTCGATCCGTTCATCGCGCAGGCCAACGAATACGTGACCACCAACGAAGGCCTCGACATCGTCTACAAGATCCTCAACACGCTCGCGCTCACCCATCCGATGAACACGGTGCGCGCGGCGGAGCTGCAGAAATGGGTTACCGCCGGCGAGTACGACCGCATTCTCCGCGGCGAGTACGTCCGCCGCGGCGCCGAAGCGAAGCAGCGCCCGCTCAAGGACGACCTGCGCGCCGCGAAGGATCATTACGCGGGCGAGGCGCGGGAAACCATGAGCAAGGTGGTCGACGCAGCGAAGCAGGCCGCCGCCTCCGCACGAGAAGCGTTCCGCAAGGCCCAGAAATGAAGGTGCTGGTCGTGGGCGGAGGAGGCCGGGAGCACGCGCTCTGCTGGGCCCTCCGCCGCGACCTGCGCATCGGCGAAGTCTTCTGTGCCCCGGGCAACCCCGGCACGGCGGAGCTTGCCACCAACCTTCCCATCGGCGCGCATGACGACGCCCACCTGCTCGGCGCCGCGCGCGACCACGGGATCGACCTCACGCTGATCGGCCCGGAGGCGCCACTGGCCCGCGGCCTCGCCGATCGGATTCGAGCCGCCGGACTCCTCGTGTTCGGACCGTCGGCCGCCGCGGCGAAGATCGAAGCCTCCAAGGCCTTCGCCAAGGAAGTGATGGCCGCGGCGGGAATTCCCACCGCGGCGAGCCGGACGTTTGGCGAGCTCAATCCCGCGCTGGCCTACGTCGACCGTCACGCCGAGCCCCTCGTCGTGAAAGCGAGCGGGTTAGCGGCCGGCAAGGGGGCGATCGTCTGCGGCTCGCGCAAGGAGGCCAAGCACACGCTCACCGCGATCCTCCGCGACGGCATGTTCGGGGATGCGGGCAAGGAGGTCGTGGTCGAGGCGTTCCTGCAGGGTGAAGAGCTCTCGGTCCTCGCGATCAGCAACGGTCTCGACCTGGTGCTGCTCCCCCCCGCCCAGGACCACAAGCGCTTGCACGAGGGTGACCTGGGGCCCAACACCGGCGGCATGGGCGCGTACAGTCCGGTGTCCGTGGCCACGCCGGAGCTGCTCGCCCGGGTCGAGCAGCGGGTGCTCAAGCCCGCCCTCGCGGAGCTCGCGCGGCGCTATACCCCGTTCACCGGCGTCCTCTATGCGGGACTGATGATCGATGCCGCCGGAGAGCCCCACGTCATCGAGTTCAATTGCCGGCTCGGCGATCCCGAGGCCCAGGTCATTCTGCCCCGGCTGCGCAGCGGGCTGGTCGATGCGCTGCTCGCGTCCGCGCGGGCCGAGGCGCTGCCGCGACTCGAGCTGAGCCCCGGCACCGCGGTCACCACGGTGCTCGCGGCGGAGGGCTACCCCGGCGAACCGCGCCGGGGCGATCCCATCGCGCTCCCGGACGAGCTGCCGCGCGGCGTCACCGTCTTTCACGCCGGGACCCAGCGCGACGAGACGGGCCAGCTGCGTACCAACGGCGGTCGAGTGCTGACCGTCACCGCGCTGGCGCCGAGATTCGCGCTGGCCCAGGAGGCGAGTCGCAGCGCCGCCGAGGCGATCCACTTTTCCGGCAAGCAATTCCGCCGGGACATCGGCTGGCGGGAGAGAGCGAGAGTGACCGGTAACCAGTGACCCGTTACCGGTAACTGGTCACCGGTAACTGGTTACCTTTTTCTCCTGTGCCCGAGCTTCCCGAAGTCGAAACCATCGTCCGCGACATCCGTCCTCAGCTGATCGGCCGCCGTCTGGTGTCGGCCCGGCTGTGGCACGACGACGTGCTGCGCGGCGTGACGCGACGGACGCTGCTGGCCGGACTCAA
This sequence comes from uncultured Gemmatimonas sp., assembly GCA_964398345.1. Classification (GTDB taxonomy): domain Bacteria; phylum Gemmatimonadota; class Gemmatimonadetes; order Gemmatimonadales; family GWC2-71-9; genus JABFSM01. The sequence goes on from CAYNNS010000119.1 coordinate 6,272, forward strand.
GGGCAACCGGATCCGCAACGTGTTTCGCCGCGCCAAACACGCGGTTCTCGAAACCGAGACCCGCCGCCTGGTGATTCAGCCGGGCATGACCGGCTCGCTGCTTGTGCTGGCGCAGCCTCCCACGCAGCGCGACCGCGACTACGCGGTGCTCACCGCCGAGCTCGACAATGGGCACGGGTTCCTGTTCCACGACGTGCGGCGCTTCGGCACCCTGCTCTGGCTCGACCCCAAGGGCTGGGACGCGTACAGCGCCGCGATCGGCCCGGAGCCGCTCGACCCGGCGTTCACACCGGCAGCGCTGCGCGCGATCCTGGCGCGCTCCGGCTCTCCGGTGAAGAAGGTGCTGATGGATCAGCGCGCGCTCGCCGGGGTCGGGAACATCTATGCGCAGGAAGCGTTGTTCGCGGCGCGGATCGATCCCTCGAAGCCGGCGCGCGAGGTGAGCGCCCCCGCCGCGCGCCGGCTGCATGGCGCGATCGTCCGGATCCTGCGTGCCGCGATCGCCTCGGAGGGTACCACGGTGCGCGATTACCGGACCGGCACCGGCAAATCGGGGAGCTTTCAGTTCGAGCTGCTGGTCTACGAGCGCGAGGGCGAGCCCTGCGTGCGCTGCGGCACCGCGCTCACCGGGACCCACGCGATCGACGCGCGCATCACGGTTTTCTGCCACCGCTGTCAGAGCTGACCGGTGATCCTGGAGCTCGCGGCGCCCGATCTCGAGGGACTCAAGCGACGGGTGAAGTCGCTCGCGGAGCAGCGGCCCGGCATTTATCGCATGCTGGATGCCTCCGGGCGGGTGCTCTACGTCGGCCAGGCGAAGAGCCTGCGGATCCGGCTGCTCTCCTATTTCCAGGCGAAGTTCCCCGAGGACAAGGGCGCCCGGATCCTGCATTCGGCGAGCGACCTGAGCTGGGAGTACACCGCGAGCGAATTCGCGGCGCACCTGGCCGAGCTCCGGGAGATCCGCAAGTGGCGGCCGCCCTACAACGTGCAGATGAACCGGCGGCGGCTGGCGGTGTTCGTCGCGATCTCGGGCGGCAGCGCGCCCAAGCTGAGCTGTACCCCTAACCCGGGGAAACCGGGCGCCCGCTACTACGGCCCGCTGGCGTCGCCGCTGCGAACCACCCAGGCGCTCAAGGTCCTGAGCGACCTGCTCGGCCTGCGCGACTGCGCCGACAAGATGCCCATGGTGTTCGCCGAGCAGGGCGATCTCTTCGACGCGCCGCGGCAGGCCGCCTGCCCGCGCTACGACCTGGGGCTCTGCAGCGGCCCCTGCGCCGGCCTGGTTTCCGCGCGCGACTACCAGACGCGGGTCGACGCGGCGACGGCCTTCCTCGAGGGCCGGGCCATTGCCCCGGTGGACCGGGTCATCGCGGGCATGCAGGCCGCGGCGGAGAGCACGGCCTTCGAGGCGGCGGTGCGCTGGCGCGAGCGCTTCGAAGCGCTGGAGTGGATGCTGGGCGCGACCACGCGGGCGCGGGCCGCGGTGGAGCTGCTGAGCTTCGTGTACCGGGATCCCGGCTCCCACGGCGACGACCGGGCCTACCTGATCCAGCGCGGCGTGGTGCGCGCGTGTTATCCCTGGCCCGCCACTCCCATCGAGCAGGAAGCCTTCCGCGCCGTCGTGTCGGGGCAGCTCGCCGCCGCGCCCGAGCCGCCCATCGGACCGCTCGACCCGGGCACCATCGAGGAGATGTTGCTGGTCATGAGCTGGTTCCGCCGCCACCCCGAGGCGCTCAGGCGCACCACGAAGCTGGAGGGGTGGCTCAGCGACTCCGCGGGTCCAGCCTCACCGTGAAGGTCTGGGTGTAGCTCTTCCCGTTGACCGTGAGCTTCACCGTGAAGGTTCCGGTGAGCCGTGCCGCACCACCGCGTCCCCCAAAGCCTCCGCCGCCACCCCCGCCCCCGCCCCCCAAGCCACCGGCGCCGGCGGGCAGCAGGTTCCACACTACCCGGTGCATCCCCGCCGCGGCCGAAAACGGCTCCGCTGCCGGGCGCCAGAGGGCACTGGTGTTGGGGATGCGATTGGCCGCCGCGGCAACTGGGGCGGGCGGGTTAGCCGGCTCGCTGCTGAAGTTGCGCAGGCTGGCGCCGCTGGCGTCCAGGATCTCGAGGGTGACCGGGCCGCTGGCCGCCACCTTGAGATAGTAGTCGATGACCGCGCCGTTTGGCGGGTTAGCTGTCTGCGGCTCGTCCTTCTGCAGCGGGGTCCCGTTGTCGCCGCCCTGCAGCATGCTGATGGCGTCGGCCGGCTTGAAGAGGTACGCCTCGGAGGCCAGCACCTTGTCGTCGAGCTGCCGCAGCGGGCTGATGTCGTCGATTACCCAGAAGCCCCGCCCGTGGGTCGCGACGATCAGGTCGTTGCCGTAGATCTCGAAGTCCCGCACCGACGTCACCGGAAGATTGAGCTGCAACGGCTGCCAATGGTCGCCGTCGTCGAAGGAGAGGAAAGCGCCGCGCTCGGTGCCGGCAAAGAGCAACCCGCGGCGCGCCGGGTCTTCCTTGACGCTGTGCACGTAGACCCCGGCGGGAAGCCCGCTGCTGATCCGCTGCCAGCTCTTGCCCCGGTCACGCGTGCGATAGATATAGGGCTCGAAGTCCTGCAGCTGGTGGCGGTCGACGCTGGCGTAGGCGCTGTTCACGTCGAAGTGCGAAGCCTCCAGCATGGTCACCCGGCTCCAGGAGGTGAGCTCCGTGGGCGTGACGTTCTGCCAGGTCTTCCCATCATCTGCCGTGAGCTGGATCAGCCCGTCATCGGTCCCGATCCAGAGCAGCGGCGCCGAGAGCGGTGAGGGGGCGATGGTATAGATCACCCCGCGCTTGCCGTTGCGGTCCACCTGCGCAGCGGCCGCCGCGTCGAGGGTGGACGGAATCCCGGGATCGGGGCGGGTGAGATCGGGGCTGATCTGCGTCCAGGTCGCCGCCGCGTCGCTGGTCTTGAAGAGAAACTGGCTGGCGTA
>CAYNNS010000120.1:0-9177 GCA_964398345.1 uncultured Gemmatimonas sp.
GACTGACCGAGAACGGCGTGTTACGCAGCTTCGTCGAGGCCGATACCGCCTACGTCTTTCAGGGCGACCAGCACATGGACCTGCGCAATCTGAAGGTGCGGATGCTGGACGCGCAGGGCAATCTGCAGAGCACCCTCACGGCCGGACGGGGGATCTACCAGACCGCGACCGGGAAGCTCGATGCCAGGGGCCACGTGTTCGTGGAAACCCCCGACGGGCGGCGGCTGCACACGGAGCACCTGATCTACGACAAGGCCGCCAACATCGTCTCGAGCGACACCGTCTTTACCTACGAGTCGCCCACGGCCAGCGGGAGCGGCAACAGCTTCAAGTCCGACATCAATTTCCGGAACGTGCAGATCGATCAGCCGAAGGGGACGCAGAAGGGGAAAGGGATTCTGGTGCCCGGACAATGAGGAGGGGCAGCGGGGCAGAGGGGCGGAGGGGCAGTGCGCTATTGGCGAGCGTACTGGCTGTTTGCTGCCTCACTGCACTGCCTCACAGCCTCACCGCCCAGAACAAGCGGTGCCGGCTCGAGATCATCCAGGTACAGCGCCAGGGCGTGCAGGTCAACGTCACGGCGACGGTGTCGAACTATTTCGCCGGCGGCGACGTGCAGCTCCGTTGCCGTGACGAGAACGTCCATATCTGGACCGACAGCATCGCGTCCTACCAGGGCAACGTGGTGCAGTTTATCGGCAATTTCCGCTACGAAGACGAGACCGCCAAGGTCACCTCCGATTTCGGCACCTACTACAAGGACGCCGAGCGCTGGGAAGCCCGCGGCAACGTCGTCTACCTCAATACCAGGGATGGCTCGCAGCTCCGCGGCCCTTCGGTCAACTACTACCGGAAGATCAAGGGCACCCGCGAGCTGGAAGAAGCGTTTGCGGAGCAGCGTCCCACGCTCACTATCGCTTCGAAAGACTCGGCCGGCCGGGCAGCCGAGCCGTACATCGTGATCGCGGACCGCGTACGCACGCGCGGACAGGACCTCATGTGGGCAGGGGGAACCGTCACTATCGATCGCAGCGATCTCCGTGGCCGGGGCGATTCGCTGCAGCTCGACACCGGCAAAGCGGGAACCGGCGCTTTGATCGGGCGCGCGTCGATCCGGCGGGCGGCGCAGGACAGCTTTGCCCTCGCGGGCCGCCAAATCGACCTCGGGCTGGTGAAGAAGGAGCTCACCTCGGTGACCGGCCGCGACAGCGCCACGCTCAAGAGCAAGGACCTCGACTTGAGCTCCGAGGTCATCCGGCTCCGGCTGGAAGCGAGCAAGGTCATCCAGACTCTTGCCTGGGGAGCCAAGCCGCGCCCCGAAGCGCTCGCGGACGACTATCAGGTGCGCAGCGACTCTCTGGCCGTCGACACTCCCCAGGAGTCCCTCAAGGAATTGCGCGCGTTCGGGAAGGCGTGGGTGGGTTTCCGCCCCGACTCGGCGCAAGGCGAGCGCGACTGGTTGTCGGGACAGAAGATCGTTGCCCAGTTCGAGCCGCAGAATCCCGGCTCGAAACAGAAGTCGGTGCTCAAGACGCTCGAAGCGCGCGACTCCGCCCGCTCCTTTTACCGGGTGGCAAGTACCACTCCGGGTGAGAAGCGACCCTCGATCAACTATTCGCAAGCCGACCGGATTCTCCTGACCATGCAGCAGGGAACCGGTGATTCGCTGAAGGTGCAGCGCATCGATATGACGGGCCACGTCTACGGTTTCCAGGCGGTGCCCGAAATAGCGAAGGCCGACACTACCAAGCCGAAGAAGCCATGACTCTCGGCAACGGCAACGGGCGCGGCCTGCTTTCGGCCAACGGACTGCGGAAGTCCTTCAAGCGGCGCATGGTAGTCAAGGACGTCGCCGTAGAGGTCGCGCAAGGCGAAATCGTGGGGCTCCTGGGGCCGAATGGGGCGGGGAAGACCACCACTTTCTATCTGATCACCGGACTCATCCGTCCTGACGCCGGCCGCCTCGATCTCGATGGTCGCGATCTGACCCGCGATCCGATGTACCGGCGCGCGCGGGCGGGGATCGGCTACCTGGCCCAGGAGCCATCGGTGTTCCGCCGGATGTCCGTGGAGGAGAACGTCCTCGCGATCCTGGAAACGCTTGAGCTGTCGAAGGCGGAGCGGCGCGAGCGCCTCGAACGGCTGCTCGATGAGCTGGGGCTCAAACATCTGCGCAAGAGCCGCGCGTATTCGCTCTCGGGCGGCGAGCGGCGCCGGCTCGAGATCACCCGCGCGCTGGTGAGCGAGCCGAAGTTCATGCTGCTCGACGAGCCCTTCGCGGGAGTCGACCCCATCGCCGTGCACGACATCCAGAGCATCATCTCCGGGCTCCGGCATCGCGGCATCGGGGTCCTGGTCACCGACCATAGCGTCGAGCACATGTTCGAGGTGGTGGACCGGGCCTACATCATGTACGAGGGTGAGGTGCGCGCCGCGGGCAGCGTCCGGGAGCTGGTCTACAACGATCAGGTTGCCGAGCTGTACCTCGGCCCCACCATGACCGCGCGGCTCCGGGCTCGTATGGAGCCGCTGCCATGAAGACCGGGCTGACTCAGCAGACCGGGCTGCGCCAGGAGCTGCGGATCAATCCGCGGCTCTACCAGGCCATGGACATGCTGTACATGCCCATGATGGACCTGCAGCAGCACTTGAAGCAGGAGCTGCTCACCAATCCGTTCCTCGAGCTGCTGGAGCCGGAGGACGAGACCGAAGAAAAAGAGTCGGCGGAAAAGGAAAAGGAAAAGGAAAAAGAAAAGCAGGAAAAGGAGCAGGAGATCGATTGGGAGGAGATCCTGCTCAACGGTTTCGATGCGGGAGGCCAGAAGCAACAGTTCGAGGATCAGGAATACCTGGAGCCGGTGTGCGTCGAGACCCAGGACCTCATCGATCACCTGCGGGAACAGCTGCGCATGATGGAGCTCTCCCCCCGACAGCAGCTCCTCAGCGAAGAGCTGCTCGGGAACATCAGCGACGAGGGCTACCTCGGCGCGCCCTTGGAGGAGATCCTCAACGCGGTCAACCTGCTGCTGGAGGGGCACGCCGGTGCGGAGCCCGAGCCGGCCGAAGCGGACAGCGTCGCCGATGCGCTGGAGGAGCTGGCCCCCGGGCAGGAATGGATCGGGATGCCCGAAGCGCCCGCAAGCGGCAAGACCGCGAGCGAGCCCGCCTCTCCAGCCGAAGCGCCGCGACCCACGCCGCAGGGGAACCTCCCCGGCATTCCGTACTACACCATGGCCGAGCTCGAGGAAATGCTGGCCCTGGTGCAGAAGCTCGATCCGCCGGGCGTGGGCGCCAGAGACCTCCGCGAATGCCTGCTGCTGCAGCTGCGCGAGTCGGGTGAAGTGGGAACCCTGGCCTATCGGCTCGTCGCCGAGGCGTTTCCCGATCTCATCGCGCATCGCTGGAACGAGCTGGCCAAGCGGTTCGGCGTCGAGCCCGGTGAAGTGCAGGCGGCGGGTGACACCCTGGCGCGCTTCGATCCCAAACCCGGTCTCAAGTACGCCAACCGCAGTGACGGCTACATCATTCCCGATCTCATCGTGGACAAGGTGGACGGGAAATACCACGTCAGCCTCAACGACTCGGGGGTGCCGCGTCTGCGGCTGAGTCGCAGCTACCAGGACATCGCGCGCGACAAGAAGAAGCTGACGCCCGAGAATCGCGAATTCATCGCCAACAAGCTCAACAGCGCCAATTGGATGATCCAGGCTATCGAGCAGCGGCGCCAGACCATGCTCAAGGTCATGAATTTCATCGTCGACCGGCAGCGGGCGTTCTTCGAGAAGGGGGTCGAATACCTCAAACCGCTCACGCTGCGCGAGGTGGCGGAAGTCATCAGCATGCACGAGTCGACGGTGAGCCGGGTGACGAACGAGAAGTACGTGCAGACGCCCCGCGGCGTGCTGCCCCTCAAGTTCTTCTTCTCCAGCGCCCTTACTACCGCCTCGGGCGAGGATGCCAGCGCCCGGTCGATCCGGGCGAAGCTCGAGAAAATGGTGCAGGAGGAAGACCCCGGAAAACCCCTCACCGACCAGCAGATCGTTCACCTCTTCCAGGAGCAGGGAATTCAGATCGCCCGGCGCACCGTCGCGAAATACCGCGACCAGCTCGGCATTCTTCCCGCACGGATGCGCAAGCGGGTATGACCCGCCAGGTGGACGTGAGCCTGCTGGTCCCGGCCAAGGATGAGGCGGAGAATCTCCCCGAGTTCCTGAAGCTCTGCGCCGAGGCGCTCACGCCGGCAGCGTTTTCGTTCGAGGTCGTCGTGGTGAACGACGGCTCGCGCGACAGCAGCGCCGAGGTGCTCGAGCGCCTGCGGGGCCAGTACCCCTTCCTGCAGGTGGTGACCCACCGGCGCCAGCGGGGCATCGCGGATTCCCTCCGCAGCGCTGGCGAGGCCGCTGCCGGCGACATTTTCGTCTTCTACCCTGCCGACCTGCAGTATCTCCCCGCCGACGTTCCTGCGTTGGTGGCTCCGATTCTGGCCAACCAGGCGGACATCGTGACCGGCACCAAGCAGGGGAAGTACGAGAAGGCTTTCGTCAGCGGGGTCTACAACGCGCTGTGCCGGCGACTGTTCGGCGTGCGGGTGGAGGACCTCAACTCGGTCAAGGCGTGGCGCCGCGAGATCACCCGCACCATGCCGATGCGCCCCGAGTGGCACCGCTACATGGTGGTGCTCGCCGCCGCGGACGGCTGGCGGCTTACCTCGTGTCCGGTGCCGCTGCATCCGCGCCGGGCCGGCGTCTCGAAGTTCACCTGGCGCCGCATTCCGGTTGGGGTGCTGGATCTGCTCTCGGTGTGGTTCCAGCTCAAGTTCGGCCGCAAGCCGATGCTGTTCTTCGGCGTGCTGGGCGCCGTGTTATTCAGCGTCGGGCTGCTGGCCGGGATCGTGGCGCTGGTGCTGCGCTTCGGCTACGGCATCGGCTTCCGCCCGCTGCTCAACCTCGTCGAGACGATGGTGATCAGCGGGATCGCGCTGTTCGGCTTCGGGTTCGTGGGCGACCTCATCGCCGGCTACGGCGAGGAGATGCGGGAGCTGACTCGAAAGGCCGACCAGTAGACGTGGTCGTAGTCTTCGTCACCCACAATTACCCCCGCCAGGCCGGCGATCTGCCCGGTGCCTTTCTGCATCCTCTCGCCACGGCCCTGCGCGACCGCGGTCACGACGTCCGGGTGGTGGCGCCGGCCGATCAGGGCGCCGGTGGTCGCGATCTGCTCGACGGCATCCTGGTGAATCGGGTGCGCTACAGCGTCCCCGAATTCGAGGATCTCGCTTACGAGGGCATGATGCAGCAGCGGGTGCGCTCGCCCTCGGGTTTCGTCGCGTTACTCGGCCTGCTGGTCGCCCTCAGGGCAGGGGCTCGCGCGGAGGCCCAGGACGCAAAGCAACCCGTCGTCTTCCATGGCCACTGGTGGTTTCCGGCGGGGTTCTCGCTGCCCGGAGGAAGACGGGACGCCCGGGTGGTAACCCTCCATGGCACCGATGGCCGATTGCTCGAGTCCAGCGCTCCGGCACGCTGGCTGGGGCGTCGGGTGCTGCGAAGGGCGCGGGTCGTCACGGCGGTCTCCGTGGAGCTCGCGACGCTGGCCGCAGCGGTGAGCGGCAGGAAAGATGTGGCCGCCCAGGTCCAGCCGATGCCGATCAATAGCGCCGGGCGACCCTGGAGCGGCGGAGGTGGTGGGGCGTACGTCATTGCCCGGCTGGTGCCGCAGAAGCGCATCGAGCTGGCGCTGGCGGCGATCGGCGAGTTGGCCAGTACCGGGGACTCGCTGCCGCTGACCATCGTCGGCACCGGACCGGAGCTCGCCCGGCTCGAAGCCCTGGCGGCGGCCCTGCCGGCACCGGCCAAGGTCCGCTTCACGGGGCAGCTGCCGCAGGACGAAGTCGCTCAGCGGCTGGCGACCGCGGACGTTCTGCTGTTCCCCGCGGTGCGTGAAGGACTGGGGCTCGCCGCTATCGAAGCGCTCATGGCGGGGGTGCCGGTGCTTGCTTGCCGGGACGGCGGCGGCGTGGTGTCGGCGCTGGGGAGCCATGGCGGTGGGGTGATCTGCGAGCCTAACCCGCGCGCGCTCGCCACCGCGCTCCGCGATCTCGCTGGCAACGACCACAAGGACGCCGCCCGGACGGCGGGGGCGGTCTGGCGCGTGGAGCTGGCCCCCGCCCGCGTGGCCGAGCGTTTCGAAGGCTGGTATCGCGAGGCGCTCGGTGCGTGAGCGTTGGTGGCGCTACGGACAGTGGCTGGGCGGGGCGGTGGTGCTCGGATTCGTGGTCCGCTATCTCCTCCGGAACTGGGACGCCATCCGTGCCGAGCCGATCGCCTGGCGCCTGACGCCGGGCTGGATCCTCGCCAGTCTCGGCCTGGTGCTGCTGACCTACATGCTGCTGGTGGAAGCGTGGCGCCGGATGCTCAGGGGCTGGGGACCGCGGCTCCCCTGGCTCGACTCGGCGAGGATCTGGGTGTTGTCGAGCATGGGGAAGTACGTCCCCGGGAAACTCTGGGCGATCGCCGGCATGGCGGTCATGGCCCAGCGGCGCGGGGTACCGCCGTGGTCGGCGACCGCCTCCGCCGTGCTGCTGCAGGTGGTCTCGATCGGGACCGGGGCCCTGCTGGTCGGGATCACCGGCATCACCACCCTTGAGGCCCACCGTCCGGGCAGCAAAATAGCGCTCGGCGCAATCCTGCTCGGGAGCGTGGTCGGACTGGTGGCGGTCAGCTGGGCGCCCCTCACCCGACGGCTGCTCTCCCGCTTCCGGTCCGAGGCCAGCGAACGGATCACCCCGGCGCCCGGCGCCCTGGGCTTCGGGATCGCGGCGAACTTCATCGCGTGGCTGCTGTATGGTGCGGCCCTCTGGACCCTGGCGCGCGGCGTGCTTCCCGCCACCGCGTTGTCCTTCGGCGAAGCGGCGGGAGCCTTCGCAGGATCGTACATTGCCGGACTGCTGTTCCTGCTGGCGCCCGGGGGCCTGGGCGTTCGAGAGGGGGTCTTCATGTGGATGCTGCAGGACCGGATCGGCCCGGCCAACGCACTGGCGCTGGCGGCCGTCTCCCGGCTGGGCATGACGCTCGCCGACGTGCTGGCCGCGCTGCCGTTCGCCCTAACCCGCTCGTCCCGCACCCATGAATCTGCCTGAGGCACCCGGGTTCGAGCCCCGGCGCGGCTGGCTGCTCGCGACCGTCCTCTTCATCGCGGCGGCGCTGACGCTCTGCTGGCCGATGCTGCGCGGTCAGCTGATCAATGGCTCGGACTTCTATCTCGCCGGCTGGGCCTTCCGGCATTACGGCGCCGAATACTGGCGCCAGCATCATGCGATTCCGCTCTGGAACCCCTACATCTTCGGCGGCCTGCCGTACGTGGCGGCAGCCCACGGCGACGTGTTCTATCCGACGGCCTGGCTGCGCTGGCTGCTCCCGCTTGCCAGCGCGACGAATCTGACCTTCGGCGGACACATCGTCCTCGCCGGAATCTCGATGTACGCCCTGCTCAGGGGGCTCAAGCTCTCCTGGGGGGCAGCCGTCACCGGCGGGCTCGCCTACGAGCTGAGCGGAATCGTGGCCTCGATGGTACACCCGGGCCATGACGGCAAGCTGTTCGTCTGCGCGTTGGCGCCCTTCCTGTTCCTCGGCCTGCTGCGGGGCGTCCGGGGGAGAAGTCTCGCGGGTTACGGGGGCGCCGCGCTCGCGGTGGGGCTCGCGCTGCTGGGCCATCCGCAACTCGGCTACTACCTGCTGGTGGCGGCGGGCATCTGGACGCTCTACCTGGTCTTCTGGGATGAGGCGGGACCTCGCGGCGGGGAACGCTATCGCGCCCTGGGGTGGAGTGCCCTGGCCGCAGCGCTTGGCATCGCGATCTACAGCATCCAGCTGCTCCCGCTGCTCGGGTATCTGCCGTATTCGCCGCGCGGAGCCGGCGGCCCGAGCGGCGGCTGGGAGTACGCCACCCGCTACGCCATGCCTCCGGCCGAGCTCTTCACCACGTTCTATCCCCAGCTCAACGGGATGAACGATGCCTACGCGGGCAGCAACGGTTTCAAGCTGCACACCGAGTACCTGGGCGTCGTGGTTCTGCTGCTCGCGCTCTGCGGGCTGGGCGGTCAGGAGCGCAAGCGGGAGCGGTGGGCCCTGTGCGGCATCGCCGCCCTGTTTTTGCTGGTCGCGTTCGGCGGTCATACCCCGTTCTACCGGCTGTGGTACGACGTCATGCCCACGCAGAAGAGCGTTCGGGCGGTGGGAAGCGCCTTCTATCTGGTCGCGCTGGTGGTGTGCGTACTGGCGGGTTACGGCGCCGAGCGGATCTTCCGCGGTCAGGTCGCTCCGCGGCGCGTGCTGATCGGGGCGGGCGTCTTCGGCGTGCTGGGACTCTTCGGTGCCATCGGTGCACTGGGCGGTCTGGCGCAGTCACTCGCCGATCCGCAGCTCATCCAGATTGCGATGCAGAACGCGCCGGAGATCCAGTCGGGAGGTCTGCGGGTCCTGCTCTTCAGCCTCGGGGGCGTAGGCGTTCTGCTCGCGGTGCGGCGCGGCAAGATGCTGGGCTCGGTGGCGCTGGCCGCCGTGCTGCTGATGACCTGGGGCGATCTCTGGAGCATCGACCGGCGCTTCTTCGAGTACGGGCAGCCCGACCAGCTCTTCGGCGACGACACGGTGACGACGACGCTCCGCAAGACGACGCTGCCGTTCCGGGTGTGGGACCCGCGCGAAGCGTACGGTGCCCTCGCCGTGTATCCGGGATCGTGGCTCATGGGCCGGGATGTGCCACAGTTGCTTGGATACCACGGCAATGAGCTCGCCAACTTCGATGTGCTGCTGGGCGGCAAGAACAACTGGGCCAAACAGGTTAGCCCAGCCCTGTTGCAGCTGTTCGCGGTGCGCTACGTGCTGTTTCGGAACGCGCAGAAAATCCCCGGCTACCACCAGATCCTGGGGCCGGTGACCACAGCGAATGGCTCACCGGCTGTCCTGTACGAAGCCGACACGGTTCCCCCGTACGCGCGACTCATGAGCGGGGCTGTCAAGGTGCCCGATGCTCAAGGCGCCGACGCCGTATCTGACCTCGGACTCCTGGCGCTCGAGGTCGCGGTGTATCCCGACAGCAGCGACCTCAAGCCGGCCGATCTGGCTGGCAAGGTGCCGGCTCCGGCCACGGCGCGCGCAACCGTCGCGCAATGGGAGCCGG
>CAYNNS010000121.1:0-9115 GCA_964398345.1 uncultured Gemmatimonas sp.
TTGTAGGGCACGTGTCCGGCAGCGCCGGGCTTTTCGATCACCACGCACCCCAGCGTCGAGTAGTAGCCGTCGTGGATGGCGACGTACGGATCCTCGTACTTCTTGAGCGCCGCGCGCGCCGCCGACAGATCCGGTTCGGCCGCTTTGCTCTGCGCAGCGGCTGGTGTGCCCGCGAGGGAAACGATGATCAGGGGGATGAATCGGCGCATATTGAGTGACCTCCATGGAGAACGAGAATCCACTTGTCGGGAGCGTCCGTGCCTCATATGCTCGCAGGCTCCGGGTCCGGGCCTCCTCCATCGCAGTTGATCAGCCAGGCAATCTTGTAGCGATCCACCACCGCGCCGAAGCGCTCGGCCCAGAAGGTCTTTGCGAGCGGAATCACCACGCGACCGCCCTCCGCCAGATCCGCGAAGATGCGTTCCGCTTCCGCGGCGCTGCCCAGTTGCAGTGAAAGGGAAAAGCCTTTGGGCTCTTCGTACTGCACCGGTACGACATCCGCGGCCTGAAAGGTCCGGCCCGCGATAGTGAAGTTGCCGTGCATGACTTTGTCCCCCCAATCCGGGGGAACCTGGCCGGCCATCGGGCTTCCAGCGTAGCGAAAGATCTCCCCGCACTCGGCGTCGAGGCACTGCTCGTAGAACTTGAACGCCGCCTCGCAGTCCCCCTGGAAGCAAAGATAAGGAATTACCTGCATCGTGAGTCGTGCCTCACTTTTGGGGCCCGGTGCGCTGCTGGACGGCAAGGTACGATACCGGCACTGAGCGGCGCGTGCGCGGCACTCTCCGTGAATCTCACCGGGCGAGAAGAATTAGCGCGCCGCGTCAGTAGATGAGCGGGATCAGCCTCCAGCTCGACGTGCGATACGCCTGCCACGCTTCCCCGAACCTCTCCGCCAGGCCCTGCTCTTCGAGGAGCAGCTTCCGCACGTATGCGGCGATGATGAGCCCGGCTCCCACCAGGCTGGTGATCCGCAGCGACACCAGCGCCGTCCCGATCGCGAGTCCCAGAATGGCCGTGTAGATCGGGTGCCGTACCCGGCGATACGGCCCGGTCCGGATCAGCTGATGGTCGACCTTGATCATCACCTGACTGCTCCAGTTACGCCCAAGATGCAGCCGGGCCCAGATGTGGAGCAGCGTCGCCAGAGCCATGATGACGAGCCCGACCGGGACGTGCCAGGCGTCGGGGGCAAGAAAATGCTGGAGCAGATGCGGAATCGGGATGAAAAGCAGCAGCAGCCCCAGGTTCATCAGCAACCTGTGCGTCGCGCGCGAGCGTGCCGACTCCTGGCGCTGCGCCTGACCCTGCGGCCGAGCGGTCAGGGTCCAGAAGCCAAGGAATCCCGCCCAGATTCCTCCGGCGAGGAGCATGCCGGTCGAGGGGTGCGACCGGACGATGAGCGCCACCAGTCCCGCGGCGAGCAGCAGGATCACCAGCACGGCCACGGGGCCGGTGAGGACCAGCTTGCCGATCTGGATCCCGAATCGTGGCGGCATGGTTAGGACTGGTCGAGCCGGGCCCGGATCTGTCGCGCCCGCGCCTGGAGCGCCTTGCTCGGCGATCGCTCGAACTCCACCAACGCGCGGCGTACGCGCGGGAGCAGCGCCGGTGTCGTCTCCGCGAGCCGAGCCAGCCCGTCCAGCGCCCAGGCCCGCACGAAGGTCTGCGGAAACGCGAGGTTGTCCAGCAGAATCTCGCGGACTCGTTTCGACTGCGTTGGGGTCCACCGGAAGAGCGGCAGGGCGCGCACGATCTGCAACCGGATCTCCCATTGCTCGCGCTCGGCGAGCGGGCCGATGAAGAGCCGCTGGTGCGGCGCGATCCACTCCGGATGTTCGTGCGCCAGCTTCTCGAGCAGGTCGACGCTGCGTTGCACGATGAGCCAGTCCTCGTCCCGAGTGAGTGCCACGAGGTCAGCGACCAGAGCGGGATCCTCCTCGACCAGCGCTCGCACCCGCTTGGAATCGGCGATACTGCGCCGGTCTCCACCCGAGAGCAGCTCGCGGATCTTCCAGCGATTCATGAGTTGCGCTCTTTGTCCCGCGTGATCCCGGCGAACAAGTTCTCCAGCGACTGACGTGCTGACCCCGGGCCCCAGACCACGTCGAACGTCGCGCGGGACACGCTCGGAGAGTCGAGCGCCGCAACGAATACCTCCGCAACATCGGCGCGCGCGATCCGGTAGCGCAGGGAGAGCGGCAGCGCATCCTGCGTTATCCATAACGCGTGCCGGCCGCCCGCCCGGTTCAGCAGCACTCCGGCGCGAATGATCGTGTAATCCAGGCCGCTCTGCCGGATTGCGGATTCGGCGCGCTGGCGCCAGCGCAGCGTGTTGCCTTTGTAGAGGTTGAGCGCCGCCGTCGCCAAGGACCGGGTGCCGGCGCCGCTCGAGGTCATGTAGAGGAAGCGACCCCCGAAGCCGCGCTGGGTCAGCGCGCCCAGCACACTCCGGACGCCTTCGAACTCGGTGGCGATGATCTGGGCCTCCCGGGTGAAGCGTCCGCTCCGGCACCCGGCCGTCAGGATCACGTCGGACGCTTCGCGGAGCGCCGGCACCAGCGTCTCCGGCAGGGTGAGATCCCCCGGCACGATCTGCACGGCCGGATCCAGCCGGCGGCGCGCGGTGTCAGGATCCCGGGCCATCACCCGCACCGCGCGCTGCTGGCCAGCGAGCCGCTCGGCGATCAGCAGTCCGGTTCCCCGGGTGCCGCCGATCACCAGCACGGTTCCGCCGGCGGGCGCCACGAAAGCCGGGTTAGGAGCGGGGCGCCAGGCGCGGCGCCAGCCGCTCGCGCACCGCCGTCGAGGAGAGCACGGGAAAGACCTCGAATTCCATCAGGTCGGCCCAGTTCGCCATCCACTCGTCGAGCAGCCGCCGCTCGTTGCTTTCCATCACCTGATAGCAGCGCGTGAGGTCCTCGGTGATCCAGCTGGTGACGTACGCCAGACCGTCGGGCATCAGCCGGCCCTGATCCCGGAAACGCTGATAGACCGGGATGGGGTCGCCGTTGCGGAAGTGCTCGATCACCAGGTAGTGCATGGCGGCCGCCGGTTCAGGGACGGTGTAGCAGGCCGATCACGACGCCCACGGGGAGCCGAGCGCGAAGACCGCGACCGGCCGGCCTAACCCGGTGCATCGACTCCTGGGTGCGGGAGAGCGCCGGGTCCTTCCGGAGCTCCGCCCGCATTCCCGGGTTCGCGAAAAAGATCCCGCCCAGGGCGAAGTACACTGTCAGGGTCGACGGGCCATCACGAGCAGATGGGCGCTCACCCCGAGCAGCGAGGGCTCCCCCTCCAGCCGTTGCAGCGCGCTCAGCAATATCGCCCGGCGCTCCGGGTCGGCAAGCCGCGCATCCAGGTCGGGCAGCAGCCAGCCTGGGCCGTCGATCGCGAGCGTGACTGCGTGATCCAGGCCCGCGGCGGCGCACTCGGCGACCAGCTCCTCGGGGCGGTGCAGGTAGGCCGTGGTGAAATAGGCGGGGTCTCCGGTTGGATTGCGGTGGTGCCCATCCCGCAGATCGTCCGCCGCGAGGGCCGCGAACGCCGGATCGGACAGGTGGAGCAGGGAGGAATCGCTGCAGCAGCGCCTGGGTGCGCGCGTACTCGAGGGCACCCGATCCGCTGGCGAGCCGGTCGCGCTCGAGCCCCCGGGCGTAGTAGGCGTTGATCGCTTCCTCGCGCGCCAGCCGTCGCGCCATCGCCTTCGCGTCCGCGCTCGGGTCGCTGATCATTTCGTCGACTTGGTCCGCCCTCCAGAGTGTCCTCGGCCACGCGGTTGCGCAACGCGATCGTCGCGCCCCGCATCACGCATCGAGGCGCAGCTGGTGTCGCAGCTCCCCCACCGTCGTGTCGAGATCGGGTGTCTGGGGATCGCTGTAGAGCGTGGTACAGTGCCGGCCGCGCACGAACGCGCGCCAGAGCCGCTTCGGCGCGATGAAGAGGCCGACGCCCGACACCGCGAGGTTGAGTACCCAGGGTACGACGTACCGCCCGCAACCCGCTGCCAGCTCCCACGCGGCGATCTCGGCTTCGCCACGCCAGGAGGTGTCGTATCCGGTCGCGATGTGATGCAGGTCGTGCAGCGGCAGCACCCGCGAGCGCGCCTTTGGGTTCGGCAGCGGAAACCAGACCGGACCCACGCGGATCTTCTCCCACTTGGCCGAGTAGTTCCCCTCTGGAGGCAGTCCCGCCTCGCGGAAATACTGCTCGCGAGCGCTGCGTAGCGAGGCGCTGGGAGAATACCAGATCAGAAGGCGGAGTCCTGGAACGACTGGATCGTTCTCCCCAGCCACGCGCAGGTGGCGAGCGCCCGGGAGACGTCCTCACGGCCTCCCTTGGCGAGGTTCCTGAGCTGGTTGGCTCCCCAGGGGCCCGCCGGCCAGATCTCTGTAGCGACTTGATCCCAGGCGAGGCCGCGGCGCTCGCGCTCGGCGTTGAGTGCGGCATACAGAGCCGTCGTCCGGAACCGGAGGAAACGACCGCTCGTGCCCTGGCTGCCGGCCGCTAGCGCGGGACCGCCGTTCCCTCCCGCGAAGCTCTCCACCGTCCGACCCAGCCAGCGCGCCAGGCCGATCACGCCGTCGAGCTCGATGCCCCAGCGCCGGTGCGGCATTCCCCTGATGGTCGACGTCGCGATGCCGAGCTGCTCCGAGAGCGCCCGCCAGGTCAGGCCGCGCTCGCGGCGCTGCGTGTCGACCGCGTTGAGCAGGGCCTGCGGGTCGAAGCGGAGCTGCCCCTCGCTCACTCGCCAACTCCCGGCTTGAGCGGCCGGCCGATCTCCCAGTGATGCCCGTACGGATCCACGGCCCGGCCGATCAGCCAGCCATACTCCTCCTGCACCGGCCAGACCTGCCTGGCGCCGGCCGCGATGGCCCTGGCGAACACGCTGGCGGGGTCGGCGACGACGAGCACCATGCGGGCGGTGCTGCCCTTGAGCGACTCCGGGCTGTAATTGAGGTGCTCGGGGGTTTCATCCGACACCCAGAACTGGGCGTTCCCGACGGCGAGCTCCGCCTCAACCGAGCCGTCGTTCTCGATCCGAAACAGCTCCAGCGCGTCGAATGCGGCTTTGTAGAACTCGACCGCCTGAAGGCCCCGCCGCACCGACAGCATGGGAGCCAGGCTGGTTCCGCCGGAAATGGGTTCTGCCACGCGATCCTCTGGAGTTTGTGTCACTTCGCGGGCAGGGAACCCGCAAACTTTGCGGCAACCTCGATCCATTTGGACAGCTTCGCAGCGGTCTTGAGGCCCGCCGGCGCCACGAGAATCCACCCCTTCATGGGCCGTCCCGTAATATCGAAAATGCGAACGTTGGGTTCTTTGACCGCCGAGTCAGCGTCCTCGGGCGGCAGCCGCACGATCAGCTCGGACTTGTAGACACCCACACACATGTTGCCATTGAGCAGGAAACCCACCCCGCCGAACATCTTCTTCTCGACCAGGCCTTTGCGCTTGCCGAACGATTCGCGAACCCGGACGGCCAGCTGTTCATCGAACGCCATGAAGCATCTCCTTCTCGAGCCGTCGCACGTAAACACTTGCTTGCCAGACGAACGTCTTGCTGCGGCTGACCAGCTCGAACCCAGCCTCCCGAAGCAGGGATTCTATTGCCTCGGTCGAATGCACGAAGGCCTGGAAGGAATCGCGGCGCAGTTTGCGCCAGCCATTCTCGATCCAGAGACCCCAGCGCACGTACCAGCGATCGCGCGGCACGGACAGCGCGAGCCAGCGCCGGCTGTGCTCTGCCGCCCTGCCGAGCAGCGGGGCATACAGCGGATAACAGCAGACCACTCGGTCGAGGGTGACGATGTCCGCTGGCGGAAGCTCGCTGGCGAGCTCGACGAAGTCCCCCTCGTGCCACGCGATCCGGTCTGCCAGCTGTCGCCGCTTCGCTTCTTCCTGAGCGACCGCGATGGAGCCGGCGGCCAGGTCGACACAGGTTGCTCGCGAAACTCTGCCCCCGAGTAGCTCGAAAGTCAGCGCCCCCGAGCCGGCGCCGATATCGAGGAGTGTGCCCTGGGCGCTGGCGGCGTGCAGTCCTTCGATCAGCCCTCTCGTGGTGACCCCTGGCCCATTCCGCCGATAGGCCCCCAGCTCCTTCCCGGCCTTCTCCCTGTCGAATTGCCGGGCTGCGGCACACCGATGGGCGCGACAATCGCAGCTCACCCGACTCAACCGCGCGTACCTTCAGCCCCGTGCGGTTTCGAAAGGACGGGACGGGCCGGTGCTTCGTTGACGATCAGCTGGAACACATCCGGCCGGCTGTAGTGTCCGGTCACGTCGAAATCGAACTTGCTCCGCCCGATCTCGTGGAGGTCGAGCTCGGCCGTGAGAATGGTCTCACCATCGTAGTTCGGGCCTGCGAGCACCTTGCCGAGCGGATTGATGATGGCGCTGCCGCCCCGCATCAGCACCGCGTCCGGCGCATCGCCCAGCTCCACGCGCAGGTCTCCGGGAAAGTCCTGGCGCCGCAGGAACTGACACGCGGTCAGCACGAAGCAGCGGCCCTCCAGCGCGATGTGCTGCATGGAAGGCAGCCAGGTATCGCGATCGTCGGCGGTCGGCGCGCAGTAGAGTGCGACGCCCTTCGAGTACATCGCCATCCGGAGCATCGGCATGTAGTTCTCCCAGCAGATGACCGAGCCGATCCGGCCGTAGGGACTCTCCACGACCGTGAGCGTCGAGCCGTCGCCGAAGCCCCAGATGATTCGCTCCATCGCCGTCGGCATCAGCTTGCGGTGCTTGCCGAGCAGCTCACCACCGGGGCCAAAGAAGAGCGCCGTACAGTAGCAGGTCCCGAGTTCGCGCTCGATGACACCGATGACGACGTACGCGCGCTGCGCCGCCGCGGCTTCACCCAGACTCTCGGTCTCCGGACCCGGCACTTCGATCGCGGCCTCGAGATAGCGGCGGAATTCCTCGCGTCCAGCTGTATCGCGAGCGCCGACGACGTTGCCGTAGCGGAGGCCCTTGGGATATCCCGTGATGAACGCTTCCGGGAACACGATCAACTGCGCGCCTCGCGCGCCCGCCTCGGCGATCACCCGGACCGCTTTGTCGACACAGGCCCGCGTGTCGAAAGGGACGGCGCCCGCCTGAACCACCGCGACGTTGACCGAGGTCTCGCCCGTCATTCAGCTCCCCCCGACCGAGTACTTGCCGTAGCCCAGCAGCTGGTTGGCTTCCAGATCACCGAACGCCGCGGCGCGGTGCAGCGGCGTCTCACGGTTGAAGCTGGTCGGTGCGCCCCTGCTGGATCTGCTCCAGCCCATCGGTGTCCAATATCATCGGGCGACCTCGGGTTGCGCGCTCCCTAGCCTCCGCCACCCCGTCCCCCAAATCGCCGCGCCCACCAGCATCATCACCGGAATCAGCAGCACGCCGTTGAGCAGGTTCCCCGTCTGGTCCGAGATGGCCCCGATGATCGGCGGGCTGATCGCGTCGCCCAGCAGGTGGATCGACAGGATCGAGATGCTCACCGCGCGGGCCCGCATGTTTGCCCCGACCGAATTCACGATGATCGCGTTGATCGGGCCGTTGTAGAACCAGAGGAAGAACTGGCAGAGCAGAATCCCCACGCCGATCAGCAGCTTGCCGTGCCCCAGAATCGCCAGGAGCGCGAACCCCGCGGAGGGAATCATCGCGGTGCAGCTGAGCGCGAGGTAGGGCGAGCGTGACCTCGGCCTGAGCCAGTCGGCGAGCAGCCCGCCCACCAGAGTACCGGCTAACCCGCCCACGACCGTCGCGGTCCCGGTCAGACTGCCCGCCTCCGCCAGGCTCATGCCGCGGGAGCGGGAGAGATAGGTGGGGAACCAGTCGGCCATCCCGCCGCCGGCCCAGGTCACGGCAACATAACCCGCCACCGCGAAGAGATAGGGGGCCGTCCGCCGCAGTCGCTGCAGCGCCTCGCCCCACGTCGGTGCCGCCTCGGCCGGCCCGCTGTCGAAGGCGCCCCGGACCGGCTCCCGAATCAGCAGGGCCAGTCCCGCGGCCAGTAACCCGGGCAGGCCGCAGACGAGAAACGCCGCGCGCCAGCCGTAGGCCCCCCCCACGATCCCGCCGAGCGTGAAGCCGAGGGCTGCGCCGACGGGAATGGCGACGTAGAAGATGGTGAGGATCCGGTTGCGCCGAGCCGGGGGGAAGTAGTCGCTGAGCAGCGACGGGCTGATGGTGGCATACGCCGCCTCCCCGACACCCACCATCGCCCTGGCGAAGATGAAGCTGAGGAATCCGGTCGCCAGGGCGGCCCCCGCGGTAGCCAGTGACCAGAGCGCCACGCCCGCGGCGATCAGCAACTTCCGCGAGCGGCGATCGGCGAGCCCTCCGAAGATCGGGCTGGTCAGCATGTACACGATGACGAACGCCGTCAGCGGCAGGCTGGTCTGCAGATCGCTGAAGTGCAGCTCTTTCTTGAACAGGTCCTTGACCGCGGAGGGAACGTAGCGGTCGATGTAGTTCAGCAGATTCATTCCCGTGAGCACGGCGACGGTGAACCCCGCGCCGCGCGTCACTTCCGACTCTGCGTGTTCCGCCAAGGCGCCTCCCGGAAGCTGGGCTGAATTCCTGCTCTAGTGCGAAACGATCTCGATCGTCTTGAGCCACTGCTCCACCAGCTCCGGCCACGCCGTGATCGGATCCCTGGTGCGCCGGAGCCCGAACGCGTGCCCGCCGTCGGCATAGAGATGCATCTCGACCGGAACCCCGGCGTCCTTGAGCGCCAGGTAATACACCAGCGCCTGGTTCACGTTGTCCACGCTGTCGCTCTCGGCCTGGAGCAGGAAGGTCGGGGGCGTGTTGCGGGTGACGTGCAGGTCGGGGTTGAACCCCAGGGCGTGTCCGGTCCAGAGATGCCCGGGATACACCGCCACCGCGAAGTCCGGGCGGCAGCGTTGCTGGTCCGCGGCGTCGACCGCGGGGTAGGCGCGCCGCTCGAAGTCGTTGCTGATCGCGGCGGCGAGGTGCCCACCGGCGGAAAAGCCGAGCACGCCGACTTTGTGGGGGTCGATGTGCCACTCCGCCGCGTGCAGACGGACCAGGCCCAACGCGCGCTGCGCGTCCTGTAGCGCCGGCGCCGGCTTCGGATTGATCATGCAGTGGCAGTCACGCTGCCACG
>CAYNNS010000122.1:0-9113 GCA_964398345.1 uncultured Gemmatimonas sp.
GGCGTCGGTATTCCAGGCGTCGCCGGCCTTGCCGGGTTCTACTCCAAGGATGCCATCGTCGAGGCGACCTATGCGGCCCACAGCATGGTTGGCGACTATGCCTTCTATCTGCTCGTGATCGCCGCATTCCTGACGTCGTTCTATTCCTGGCGGTTGATGTTCCTCACCTTTCACGGAAACCCGCGCCCCGACCACGAGCCATTCGAGCCAGCCCATGGAAGCCCGGGGGGGGTTTCCGGGGCCCCAGGCGGGCCAACCCGCTAAGTTACTCCGGCTGGCGCCCATTGCCGAAGGGGTAGATCCGCCCGTGTTCGGGGAAGCGGCCCAGGATGCTGGTAACCCGGACTCGCTCGGAGAGCCCGGGTACCCCGGGTCGCAACACGCAGAGCGTGCGCACCACGAGCCGAATCTCGACACCCGCCTCAGCGGCCCGGTAGAGCGCCGCCACCATCTCAGGATCCTCCAGCCCGTTCAGCTGGGCGCGGATCAGTCCTGCCCGTCCCGCGCGCGCGTGCTCGATCTCCCGCTCGATCCGGCTCAAGAGTCCGCTCAGCAGGGTCGCCGGCGCCACCAGCAGCCGCCGGTAGCTGGCGCCCGGGGCGCGGGACGAGCCGGTCAGCTGGTTGAAGAGATCGGTGAGGTCGGCGGTGACGTCGGGATCGGTCGTGAAGAGCCCGTAGTCGGTGTAGTACTTCGCGGTGGAGGCGTTGTAATTGGCGGTGCTGACATGACCGTAGCGCCGCAGCCCGCCCGCGCCGCGCCGGACCACCAGGGCCACTTTTGCATGGATCTTGAGCCCGACCAGGCCGTAGATCACCTGGGCACCGGCCTCCTCGAGCCGACGCACCCAGGTCACGTTACGGGCCTCGTCGAAGCGCGCCTTGAGCTCGACGAACACGGCGACGTCCTTGCCGTTCGCGAGCGCGCGCAGCAACGCATCGACGATCGGCGAGCGATCGCCGACGCGGTACAGCGTGATTTTCAACGCCACCACGTCGGGATCGTCGGCGGCTTCCTCCAGGAAGCGACCCACCGTAGCCGAGAAATCGTCATAGGGGTGGTGCACCAGCAAGTCCCCCTGATCGATCAGGCCAAGCACGCTCGCCTCGGCGGGAAAGGGTCGCCGGGGCTGCACCGGGGGGAAGTTGTGCTCGGGCCCCAACCGTCCGGCGAGGTCGCGCAGTGCCGAGAGGTCGAGCGGGGCTTCCCCCTCGTAGAGATCCTCCGGACCGAGCACCGCCGTCACCCCACGGCGCTCGAAGCGCAGCTCGCGCAGGATCATCTCGCGGACCCGCTGCGGCGTGCTGCGTTCGACCTCGACGCGCACGGGCGAATGCAGCGGCCGGCGCTTGACCTCTTCCTCCACCGCCTGGAGCAGGTCGCCCGCTTCTTCGTCATTGACTTCGAGCTCCGCGGCGCGCGTGATCCGGAAGAGCCACGCCCCCTCGACCATCCGGTCGGGGTAGAAAGCCTGGAGGTTGGTGCGGACCACCTCTTCGATCGGGATCACTTCGCGGCTGTCCGGAATCGGGAGGAAGCGGTCGAGTCTCGCCTTGAGCGGCAGCGAGGCGAAATGCGCGGGGCCGGTGCGGACGTCCTGCACCACCACCGCGAAGGTGAGCACCAGCTGCGGAATCAGTGGAAAGGGATGCCCCGGGGACAGCGTGACCGCGCGCGGCGTGAGGGTTGGCAGCAGTTCCGCCGTGAAGTACGCCGTGAGCGATTGCTGCTGCGCCGCCGTCAACTCGTCCCAGGTGCGCAATCCGACGCCGCGTGCGCGCAGCTCGGCGAAGCATTCGCGCGCGCAGCGGACCTCGCGGGCCAGGAGCTGCGGCACGCGGGCGGTGATGACCTCGAGCTGCTCGCGGACCGTGAGCCCGTCGAGGCTCCGCGTGGTCACGCCTTCGAGCAAGGCTTCCTTGAGGGCACCGACCCGCACCGCGAAGAACTCGTCGAGGTTGCTGCTCACGATGGACAAGAACCGCAGCCGTTCGGCGAGGGGTGTGCCGGGATCTTCCGCCATCTCGAGCACGCGTTGCTGGAACTCGAGGACCTGGAGCTCCACGTTGAGACAATGCTCGGGGGGCAGCGTGTTGACGGCGCGGGACTTGGCGACCTGGCGCGGGGTGATGGCTGCGACGCGCGGCTGACGCGCCGGCTCGGCCGCCGGGACGGGCGGGGCGGCTACGGCACGGGTTGGCAGGGCCAGCAGCCCGGAGCGCGTCGCCACCGCGAGGGCGGCGAGGGTCTCGGGAGCACGGAGCTTGGGACCGCCGATCCGCGACACCGCCTCGGCGCTCTCGACCCAAGTGAGCCGGGCGCCGGCCTCGCTGTCGCTGCGCAGTCGCCGTACGACCCACACCTCGAGGGCATCCCGATCCTCACTCGCGGGCAGCGAGCCGAGCAGGGAAAGATCCCCCACTCCACTGCCGGTGACGTCGAGCAGCAGGTGGCGCGCGGCTTCCTCACCGCTGCCGCGCGCCGATGGGAGCTGCTGTCTCCCCTCCTGCTCGAGGAAGGCCACGCGCCCTTCATCGAGGGCCAGCAGCACCACCGTCGCCTGCGCCGAGAACATGCGCGCCGCGGACTCGGCCACCATCACTTCGGCGAGCTGCGCCGCCCGCTCGTGACGCGGCAGTAGCAACGGACGGAGCCCGTGGGAGCGCTCCAACGCACGCGCCACTTGCTCGAGCCGTGGCGGTCCGGGCGCCAGCCGGCGCACCTGCAGCTCTTCGAAGGTGCGGGTCAGGCCGCCGTGGCGCACGGTGCTGGCGTCATAGAGGAAATCGAAGCGCGGCCGCCGGCGGAAGAGTCCACTGCTCGCGGTGCGGCTCCAGCGCTCCACCTCGAGCTCGATGCGGGGGCGCAGCTGGGCCGGGTCCACCAGTCCGCGCAGCCGGCGGGCAGGCTCGGACTCACCGGCAAGGGCGTGGCGGGGATCGGCCTCGGGCACCTCCGCCTCGTAGCGCTCCACGCTCCCCGCCTGGCCGCCGATGAAGAGCGTGACGAACCGCCGGTCATCCGCGCGAATGCGCAGCCGGCAGGAAACCCCCCGGGAGAGCAGCACCCGGTCGCTCGTGTCGAGATAGATGTCGCGGTGAAAAACCCGGGTGGGCCCGGAGCTCCGGAGCTCTAGCGGAAGCGGGGCCTCACGGAGCGCCGCGAGCGCCTCGGGACCCGGCACGTCGCAACGGAATTGCGACTCGGCCGCCATCAGACATCACGCACGTCAATCGTCACCACCTTGGGCAGGACGCTCCGGCGCATCGACTCCACGACCAGCGTGCTGGGGATGCTCTTCTTGAATTTGACCTTGTACTGCGCCATGGCGCGGCCGCCATCACCGGCGCCCGCCTTGTCGAACTCCCAGCGCTTGGTCTGCCCCTCGAGGATCTGTTCCACGTGCTGCCGCACCCCGGCGGCATCGTCGGGTTGCATCATGATCTTCAGCATGGAGTCGAAACGCGGCTTCTTGTCTTCCTCGGCTTCGGCACCGACGGCATTGATATCCAGATTCTCCGCCGCCTTGCGCTGGCGCTCCGCCGCGCGCTCCTGAATCGCCTGGAGCTGATCCGGGGTCATGGACTGCAGCAGCTGGTGGTCGACCAGCTTGAGAAAATCGGTCTTGCCGGCACCCGAGGCTTTGACTCGCTCGAGCCGCTTCTGCGCGATGCCGGCTTCGAGGGTCGCGGGCATGCGGCCGAAGTCGAAGCGCCAGGCGTACAACACCACGAGGTTGAAGAACACCGAGATCGCCACTGCCACCGTGAGCACCTGGAGTCCGGCCGAGAGTCCGACCGCGATGGCCACAAAGATGTAGATGGCATCCTTGGGATCCTCCAGTCGATTGCGGAAGCTCACCGCGCCGACGACGCCGCCCAGTCCGAACGCCACGGCGGCGCTGTGCTGCACCAGCATCATCACTCCGGCCACCACGAGCGGCAGGAAGATCAGGGTCTGCACCGTGGACTGGTTGAACCCCTTGCGGGAGCGGGTCAGGATGAACACCCACGCGACCGGCAGCATGAGCAGCACGCCACCGAGCATCATGACCAGCGCGTCCACGGCAATCGCGAACGGGGTCAGGTGAAACTGCGACTCGGCGGCGAGGATGTCTCCCTTCTTCATCTCGGCGATGGTCTGCTGGAACTGCGAGGTCGAGAAGACCCCCTGAAGATTGGGCTTCCATTGATGGAGCGCCCACGCGACCGCGCCCAGGGCGAGGTAATACAGGAGGATTTTGCTGACGGGATGACGGTCGAACCACGAGAGCAGCCTGCCGCGCGGCTTCTCCATCACGGCCTCGATGTCCCGGGGGAATTGATCAGAAACATAACGTGCCGTCCCATCCGGCTAATAGGGGAAGCCGAAGCCGAGCACGAGCCGGGTCCCCTCTTTGTCCTTCGTCGGTCGGCCGACCCCGGCGAACAGGACGTTGTTGCGGGAGAGGAAGCTGAACCATACGCCGCCGCCGAACGAGCTGTGCCACTTGTCGGAGCTTTCACCCGCGAGATAGACCCGCCCGCCATCGGCGAAGCCGAAGAGTCCCTGCTGTCCGGGCACGATGAACTTGAGCCGGGTGAGGGGCAGACGCAGCTCCGCCGAGCCGTAGACCGAAGCATCGCCCGCGAAACGATCGGGACGGTAGCCGCGCAGCGTGTGCGTGCCTCCGAGCTTCGGCGCGATGAAGAAGGGGACCTTACCCCAGACCTTCGAGCCGCCGGCCATGAAATGCAGTGACGGCCGCCAGCGGCCCTGCGGCGCCAGCGCGAACGTCCCTTCGCCCTCGACCTTGCCGATCGCCTCGTCGGCGTCCCACAGCTTGGGGTACGCGCTGGCGCGGACCGTGAGGGCGCCGCCTTTGCTCGCGAAGTGCGGGAAGTCGCGGCCTTCCAGCTTCAGCTCCCCGCGCGCGCCGACGAGCCCGAACTTGCCGGTCCCGTAGGGGGCATCCTGCGCAATGAAGCGCTGCTTGTTGTGGGACTCGGTGAGATTGGTGTACGACCATTCGGCGAACGGGCCGACGCTCAGCTCATTGTGCTTGCCGAAACGAACGCCCAGACGCATCCCACCGCTGACGAGATTCGCGTTGACACGGTAGAACGAGGCGGTGCCGTTCTGGGTGGTCGTGTTGCCGAATCCATACCAGCGCAACGTCTCGATCCCGCTGCCCATGGTCTCGATGCGGAAAAAGCCGCGGGAGTTCTCGAACTGCCGGGTGAGGCCCAGCATAACCCGGCCCGAGAGTTTGCCGGTGGCGACTTCGGCCCGATAGTCGAGCCGCGTGGAATAGGGCACCCGCCGGAAGCTGTACCACTCGGTGTGACCACCGTACCCGATGATGGCCTGGACGTCGTAGCCGTAGGCGCCGCTCAGCAGCAGGAAGGTGTTCCTGCCCCAGTCGCGCGGCGGCAGCTCATTGGGCTTGGTGCTGTCGGGCTTCCACGTCCAGGGTTTGGTGTTGATCCCGTCACCCACCGCGGTATTCTCGCCCCGGTCGTCGTAGAGATGGATGCCGCTGCTCGAGGCCACGACGTAGTGGTCGCTGCCGCCGCCGCCGATTCCGCGGATGACGGCGCCGCCGTGGTGCTGGCCCTCGACGATCAGGCTATCGCTCCCGCCCTGGAGCCTGATCCGGATGTCGTGGGTTTCCTCGGGGTGGAACTTGCGCCTGAAGTACTCGTGCCGATTGTGCGCCACCCGGATGTCGACCGTTCCATCGGTGTTGCGCACGACGCGCGCGACGTCGGCCTTGTCGGTGCCGACGATGTCCACCTGGCCCGCGAGCAGGTCGTAATACTTCCCCGCGATCCAGTCGAGCCGGTCGCGGCGCGCGCGCAGCGCGCGCTCCATCCGCTCGGCCGCGAGGGGCTGGTACTCGGCGGGCATGTGGCGCAGCGCAGCAGCGATCACCGCGTCGCTGAAGCGCGCCTTGAGCAGGTTCGCGACGGAATCCCAGACCGGTCGTTCCAGTCCGACGAGAAAACGGCGGTCGAGGTCGCGCCCGTTCCAGGTGGCGCCGGTGATGTCGCCGTACTCCGGGCCGAAATTGAGCAGCTGCGGCACGCTGCGGCGCGCGAAAGAGAGCAGCAACCCGTCGAAGCGCACGAACACCTGGTCGCGGTCGAGCGGGATCGGCAGCCAGCGTGCCGGACCGCCGCTGTCGACCAGCGCCCAGCGCCACTGGTCGTCGTGGCGATCCCAATCGCCCATGAAGACGTCGGTGAGCCGGGCAAGCAGAAAGGCGCGATCGTCGACCCGCACCGCCGGGTCATCGTCGAGGCGCTTGAAGAGCTCGCTGGTCCGCACGATACGGCTGGCGCCGCCGATCGTCGACTCCCCGTCGGGGAGCGCCGTGGGACGCTCTTCGATCAGGCCGAGCAGGCCTCCGAAGACGGGGCGGAACTCTCCGAGCGCAGGATCATCCGGCATCTTCACCAGAATGGGGTTGGTGTGCAGCACGCCCGCGGCCTCGAGCAGCGGCGCCACCACGATCGCGCCGGCGGGGTGGGCGCTGCTGATCTGGTCCTGGAGAATGTCGGCGGCGAACGTCTCCTTGAGCTCGGGAGGCAGGATCGTGGTCGGGTCCTTGTCGACGGAGCGGAACTGGTAGGTGCGGCCATCCGCACCGGCGAGGCGCAGCGACTTGGTCTGCTGGCCGCCGCCGCGCGCGATCGGCTTGAGTCCCCCGGCAAAATGCTGGAGGTCGAGCACCGGGACCTTGATCGGCGTGGTCCAGAGGGCCCGATAACGGGTCCCGAAGAAGAAGCGATGGAAAGAACCGGCGCTGTAATGCGCGCCCGGCACCATGACGGCCGAGTCTTTCGGGGCATAGGTCTGCGCGGCCAGCAGGCCGGGCGTGAACGCGCTGGTGAGACCCAACCAATGCCGGAGCCCAGGAACTCGCATGAGACCCTCGTTTACGGCTCGGTGATCCAGATCCCCATCCGCTCGTGGAAACCCAGCGGCGGATCGTAGTCCTGCACCGACAGGCGCACCCGCCCCCGGCGATCGACATCGAGCCGCATGAAACCGGGGCCGTGCGACGCGAACAGCGTGTTACGGGTCCAGCCCACCCCGCCGAAGTGATTGATCATCCCGACGCCACTCACTATGGAGTAGTGCGCCACCGGACCGCGCATGACCTGCATGTTGTGATCGTGGCCCGCCGCGAGCAGCATGGGCGGGTGGGCCGCCATGGCCCCGAGCAGTGCGCGTCGCATGTGGAGATTGGCCCGGGCGCTCAGGTCCTGCGAATAGCCGAACAGTCCCTCGGCGCGTGCCATCGGATAGAGCGAGCCCAGCAGCGGCAGCGGAATGTACAGGAACCGCTTGAAGGCGGTGAGCGGAAAGATGTGGGTCTTGATCGAGAAATAACCGCCGTGCTCGCCCTTGCTCGCCATGGGATTGTGGCCCGCCACGATCACCCGCTTGTTCGCGGCGGTGTCTGCGAGGACCTGGGCGAGACGCTTGACCACGTGCTCCTCGGTGTACTGTACGCAGGTGGAGACCGAGTCGCGCGCCTTTGGGAAATCGGCGCGCTGCAGCCACCACTGCGTATCCAGCAGCGCGAGCCGGATCCAGGGACCCACATCCACCACCTCGGGCCCGGGACAGCCGAGCCGGGGCGCCTGCAGGGCGAGACCGTTGCCGCGCTCGCGAATGAAGGTCTCGGAGCGCCGTACCGCGTCCCAGCCCTCTTTCCCCATCCGGAACCAGTCGTGGTTCCCCGGGACGAAATACGCCTTGACGCCGCTCTTCACGGCGACGTTGATCTCGCGCATGATCCGCTTTTCCGCCTCGGGGCGCTCGGGCGAATCGGGCTGGGGCATGCCGCGCGGGTAGATGTTGTCGCCGAGGAAGACGATGGCACTCGCCCGGGGTGCCGCGGTGGCCTGCTTGGTGAGCTCGGCCAGCACCGGATCGTCGTCGCCGCCGCCGGGGCCGCCCGCGTCGCCGATCAGGAAGATCGAGGTGACGACGTCGGCGGGAGGCACGGCCGGCACGATCGGCGGGATAACGTGGGCTCCGCACCCAACCAGGCCGGCAAGCGCCGTGGCGCCCAGCCACCGCATTCGGGAAGAGCACATCAGTGGATGCGGGCTCCGATGACGTTGGGGGCGGCGCGGACCAGCACCGCGTCTTCGAGGTTCGAGGGCTCGATCTCCGGGAGCCGGTAGCGCCGCACTTCCCCATCGAGGATCGCCTCCACGGTGGGTGGCCAAGGGTAAGTCCGCTGTCTTCATACCGGCCAGAGGTCGGTTTCCGGTGGAAGGGGCCCGCCGGGGCGCTGACAGCCTCCGGCGTGTGCCCTAGGTTAGGGCCAGCGTCCTCTTGACGGAAGGGCGGGCCAACGGGCTCGCGCTCTCAAGCGTAGTTCAGCGGTATTCAAACCCCACACCCGGAGAGAGTATGTCAGTACGTATGTTGGCCGTGGCCGCAATGCTGGGCAGCATCGCCGTCCAGCCGGTCCTGGCCCAGGGAAAGGCCGATTTTAGCGGTAACTGGAAGGTCAACGCGGAAAAGAGCGACCCCATGGGTGGGGGCGGCGGCGGAGGCGGTGGAGGTGGTGGTGGAGGTGGTGGAGGCGGCGGGATGGGCACCTCCGTAACCACGATCACCCAGACGGCCGACAAGCTCACCATCGAGACCCACTTCGGCGATCAAGTGCGTACCTCGACCTACAACCTCGACGGCTCCGAGAGCACCAACCCGGGCCGCGGTGGCGACAGCAAGAGCAAGGCCCACTGGGACGGCGCCTCGCTCGTGATCGAAACCGTGAACGCCAGCGGGAGCACCTCCAAGAGCGTTCGCAGCCTGAGCGCCGACGGCAAGACCATGACGGTGGTGACCACCAGTCAGGGGCAGAACGGCGAGCAGACCCGAAAGACGGTGTACGACAAGCAGTAACTCGCACTACTGCGACGCACAAAGGCCCGGCTCGATGAGCCGGGCCTATTTTGTCAGCGTGTCGGTGCAGAGCCACTGGTCGGATTTGAACCGACGACCGCTCGATTACGAATCGAGAGCTCTACCCCTGAGCTACAGTGGCAATGAGTGCCCTGGCGCGGATTCGAACCGCGACGCCTTTCGGCACTACCCCCTCAAGATAG
>CAYNNS010000123.1:0-9103 GCA_964398345.1 uncultured Gemmatimonas sp.
GGTGGCTGTCGAAGGTGTCGAGCAGGATCTGGATGTTGTCTTCGCTGGTGATGTTATCGCGATTGGCTTGCGTCGCGCGCACCACATCGCCGTGGAGCTCGTGGGCCTGGATTCCGAAATAGATCGCGTCGGGTCCGTACCAGACGAGGACATCGGTGGGATCGGATGCGGGGCGGCCGTCCACCGGCTGATACTGTGAGAAATCGGTGAGGCGCGCGGCGTGGGACCAGACCGGCTCGTCGAGCTTGCCGTCGACGACGATCGTGGCCTCCAGCCGCGGTGGCGCGACCTTGAGCTGATTGGCGCGACCGCGATAGACCAGGGTCGAGTCCTGGAGGGGAGCCAGGGCGAGCAAGGTCGCAAACAACATGACTGGAATCTAGAGCCGCTTCTTGAGCGCCTCGAAGCGGGGATCGCTGCGGAGATTATCCAAGTCGGAATCGTGCTCAATCCATTCCCGGTGGCCGAAGCCGCCCTGGGCCGCCTTCTCGAGGCAGCTGATCCCTTCGTCGATCTTGCCGGCCAGCGAGTAAATGCAGGCGACGTTGTAGAGCACGCCGGGATCTTCGGGATCGATGGCGTGGGCGCGCTTGGCCCAGTCGAGCGCCCGTTCGGTGTCGCCCAGCTGCACCAGCCCACCGGCAGCGAGATACAGCGCGCGGCAATCGTCGGGGTTGAGCTCCAGGTGCTTCTCGGCAACCTGGATGCCGCGTCGCAGAGCAGATTTCGCCTCTTCCTGACGCCCCAGGCTGTTGAGCGGGCTCTGGATGAGCAGCAGCGCCTGGTAGTCCTCCGGCCGGACCGCGGCGGCGTCGTAGTAGTGCTTCACCGCGTCCTCGAGCTTGCCTTCCTGGAAGCAGGAGCGGGCGTAGAAGTAATGGGCTTCGTAAAGCTTGGGATTGGTCTGAATGGCGGTGTCGAAATGCCGGTGCGCCTCTTCATAGCGGCGGCTCAGGTGGAGCGCGAACCCGCGCGAGGCGTGCGCCTCGGCGAGCTCTGGGGCGAGCTCGAGCGCCTTGCGGCTCGCGGAGTCGGCCGCTTCGAGATTCGACTTGCTGCCGTCCCAGTACATGTAAAGGAACGAGCAACAATCCGCGATGCCCGCATACGCCATGGCGAAATTGGGATCGATCTCAATGGCGCGCTCATACATGCGGCGGGCGAACTGCATCCCGGTGCGCCGGAACTGATGGAAGTACTGGCGGCCGCGCAGGTAATACTCGTACGCCTCGACGTTTTCGGTGGGAGCGGCCTTGGCGATCGCCTGCTTCTCGCCTTCGGTCAGCACGACGCGGAGCGCCTTGACGATGTTCCCGGCGATCTCGTCCTGGATCTCGAAGACGTCCTCGAGCTGGCGATCATAGCGCTCGGACCAGAGGTTGTTGCCGTCAGCCACGCTCACCAGCTGGGCAGTAACCCGCAGCCGGTTGCCCGCCTTGCGCACGCTGCCCTCGAGGACCGTCGCCACCTTGAGCTTGCGGCCGATTTCGCCGATGTCCTCGCTCTTGCCCTTGAACGCGAACGAGGAAGTGCGCGAGGCCACGCACATGGCCTGAGCTTTGTTGAGTGCATGGCCGATGTCCTCGGCGACGCCAGCGCTGAAGTATTCGTTTTGGGCGTCGTTGCTCATGTTGACGAACGGCAGCACGGCGATCGACTTGGGCGCGGCTCCTGCTTTCACTTCCGGCGGGGTGCCCGTGCCGCTCGGCCACGTGAGCGCCTGGGCGAACTGCGACGCGGTGGCGTAGCGGCCGTCGGGCTTCTTGGCGAGCGCCTTGGTGACCGCGGAATCGAGCCATTCCGGCACGTCGGGGCGCTGCTCGCGCAACGAGACGACGGCCTCGGTAAAGAGCTTGGCGATGATGGCCTGCACCGTGGGACCCGAGAACGGCGCCGCACCGCCGATCATCTCGTAGAGCATCGCGCCGAGCGAGTAGATGTCGGTGCGGGCGTCGAGCTCGGGCTCACCGCCGGCCTGCTCGGGACTCATATAGGCCGGCGTGCCGACCGCGGTTCCCGTCTGCGTGTGCGGTCCCGATACGGCGGCGGTCACCGCCTTGGCGATGCCGAAGTCGGTAACCATCGGCTCGCCTTCGCTCAACATCACGTTCTCGGGCTTGATGTCCCGGTGGACGATCTTCTGGCGGTGGGCGTAATCGAGCGCCGAGGCGACCGCGCGCGCGATGCGCACGGCATCTTCGAGCGAGAGCTGACCCTGGCGCTCGAGCAGCTGGCGCAGCGACTCGCCCTCGATGAAGGGCATCACGTAATACAGCAGCTCGCCCGCCTGGCCCGAATCGTAGAGGGGCACGATGTGGGGATGCTGCAGGCGCGCCGCGATCTGGATTTCTCTCAGAAAGCGCTCCGACCCGAGGCTCAGGGCCAGCTCGGGATGGAGCACTTTCAGCGCGACGGGGCGGCTGTGACGGAGATCCTGGGCAAGGAACACCGTCGCCATGCCGCCCCGGCCGACTTCCTTCTCGATGTGGTAACGCTCGGCGAGCGACCCTTGGAGCCTGCCCTGAACAGAAGTCATGGGAAGGCGCCAAAGATACGCCTGAAACTCTATTTGCGCTTCCGGTCGCCGTTGGTTCCGCTCATCACGCGACGTGCACCGAACACCGTCGCCGCGCCGGCGCCGAGCACCAGCGCCACCTTGCCGGCGGTCTTGAGCGCGGACTTGGCTTTGCGCGCGCGCTGCCGCTTCTTGGCGGCGTCTCCGAGCTTGACGATCATGGAATCGGCTGCCGCTGCCGCGCGCTTGGCGGCCTTCTTCCCGTACTCGGTCGCGAGCGCCGCGGCGCGACGACCGGTTCGCTTGACACGTTTGTCCACAGAGCGCATGGATCCTCCAGGAGTGTCGAATGGGCTACGTCTGAGTGACGACGGAAACCGAGGCCTGGCTCACACGCGCCTTGGGCGGGCCCGGGGCCAGGAACCTCGGATCGAGGGGGGAAAGCGGGACTACTTGAGCAGCGCTTCGGCGCGCTCCCAGTCGGCCGGCGTGTCGACGTCCACCCAGGTCACGCCCTCGAGGGAGATCGGAGCAAGGGCCCGGGCCTGAGCGAGCTGCCCAACGCCTGCGGAAACCGACGCCGCCTCGCCGCGTACACTCCGCAGGGCCGTGAAAACCCTGCGGTCCAGGATGAAGCAGCCGGCGTCGACGGCGTCGTAAGGCATGACCTCCTTACCGATCGCGGTCACGCGGCCCTCACGGATCCGCACCTTGGTCGCGTCGGCCTCGTCGAGGTTGCGAGGGGCGTGATCCACGAGCAGTCGCGCCGCGCCGTCGAGGGAGGGGTCGGCGAGGCGCTGGAGCACCGGCTCCTTGAAGACGTGGTCGGCCATCTGCAGGAAGAAGCGCTCGTCGGCGTAGGGCTCCGCCGCGAGCAGCGACATGCCGTTGGGCAGGTGATACTCGGGATTCAGCACGACCCGGATGCGCAGGGGCGTGGTGCTCTGCGCGAGCTGGCCTTCGATCTGTTCCGCGGCGTGCCCCAGCACGACGATCGCCTCCTCGCAGCCCGCTTCCGCCGCCTGCCCGAGCGCGTGCTCGATCAGGGGCTTGCCGCGGACGCGCAGGAGAGGCTTGGGCAAACCCTGACCCAGGTCTCCGAGCCGGTAGCCGTTACCGGCGGCGAGGATGACGGTCTGGCGTGGAGACGGCGTCCCATCGGGCATGAAAGAGTCCGGTGAAGGATTAGTTCCGGGTCGACGCCTTGATCGACGCGACGGCCCGGCTACTGGTCCACCACGACCAGCCGATAACCGGCAGATGCATCGCGACGCCGAACGCGAGGAAATGGAGGATCCACTCCGACGCGCCCAGCACCGCGAGCACCACGAACACTACCACATAACTGTCGCGGCGCAGCAGGCTCGCGACGGCCTGCAAGGTTGTGGCGAGCCAGCGCGGGACACCAGAACGATCTATGACTGAGCTGCCGAAGTCGTTGAAATCGGAACGGGCGGTGCTCGGGCGGGCCCGCGCCAGCGCGGCGACGCCCAGCGCGACACCCGCCGAAGTCAGGATGCCCTCGAGGAGGTAGCCGTTGCGCAGCTCGGGGGCGACCGCCGCGCTCCGGGACAGGCCCAAGCCAATCGCGAAGGGGAGCAGGAAATTACCGAGCAGGTCGACCGAGGTGTCCAGCAGGGCCCCCCGGGGGGATTCCAGGAACTTCACCCGGGCGATTTCGCCATCACAGCCGTCCAGGACGCTGGCGAGGTGAAACAGCAGCATGCCGATGACGAAGCCGGAGGGCGTGCCGCGGGCGAGGGTCCAGAGACTCACGGCCAGCACGGCGAGCACGACGAGGCTGATCTGATTGGGCGTAACCCGGGTCCCCACCAGCAGCCGACTCACCAGCTGCGAGACCGGCCGGTTGAGCAGGCGGGAGACGAGTCCGTCGGTCGGTTTGCCCGTGGAGCGCAGCACCTGGCGCTCGACGGCGGGAACCTCCTCGGCGCGCAGGACGATCCAGGCCCGGGCGTCGCTCCGGCTCTGGGTAACCCGGGCCCGCAGGCTCTCCCAGTCCGCGGGAAAGGCCTCGCGCCCGAGCAGGGCAAGGGCGCCGGACTGGTGCGGTTCTTCCAGCAAAGGAGCCAGCACGCCGCGCCGGAAGATCGTGTTGGTGGAGAGCACGAGGGTCGACCCGCTCGCGACCGGTCCAAGGGATTCGCGGGCCACGCGGTGGGTGACGGCGAGCCGGGTCTGGCGCTGTTCCACGAGGCCGCTCGATTTCCACCACACCAGCACCTCGGGTGCGGAGCCCGCGACCAGGTCGGGAGCGAAACACTCTTCGAGGGTCCGGAGCAGCCGGTCGAGCTGCGTGAGACCCGCGATGCAGTAATGAGCCGATTCGTCGGCCAGTAGCACGACGCGCCCGATCACCGTGGCTCCAGTTCCCCCTACTAGAGTCATCTCGCCGTCTTGCTGAGAGTTACGACCGCATTACCGGATTACAAGATAGCGGTTAAGGGGCCCCTGCGGGTACCTCCCTTCACGGCCTGGTCCCGCCGGGCTCCTGGGCTGCCCTCCCGGCCTGGCAGACGAGCTCCCCATCGACCTGTTAGGCACCGGCGCACCCAGCCGTCGAGCCGGGTGTACCGCGCAGGTCCAGGAGCGCAGCGGGGGGTGGTGCTCGACCGCGTCGCGGCAGGAATGCGCCAGTAGTCCAGGGCGTTGGCGACGAGGTTAGTGCGCGCGGTCACCGAACCGGGCGGGCCCTAACCCGCCAGCTCACCCGGTGCGCAGCAGGGCGCCGGCCTCCGCCAGCGCCGGGGGCTCGGGCGGCTCCTCGCGCGGGAGCTCGGGAGGATAGCTGGACGCCAGCGGCGAGCGCTTGAACAGGTTGGCGCGCAGGCAGTAATTGCACCAGACCCGGTTCCACAGGAAGGCGTGCCACGCCGCATCGGGCGAGACTTCGCGATGGGTGCGCCAGTAGAGCTCGGCGAGGTGCTCGGGCCGGAAGTACTGCAGCACCTCGAAGTAGCGCTTCATCAGCCCGGCGCCGCTCACGTGCAGCATCCGGGTGACGGGAAACGCCAGCGTGTATTTCTCCCAGTCGCCGGGATAGTCCTTGAAGAGGATGCGGCCTTCCTGGTCGTAGCGCACGTAGTCGCGGGTGCCGGGGAGCGGCGTGAGGATGGTGAGGTTCATCCCGTCGAGCCGGACGTGCTCGGCGAAGCTGAGGATCTCCGGCGCGAGGGTCTCCATGTTCTGGCTGTCGATGCCCATGATGAAGGAGCCGACCACGCCGATCCCGTGCCGGTGGATCCGCGCGATGTTGTCCTCGTAGTAGGCGATGCCGCGCTTCTGCGATTTGCCGTCCTTGCGGATCAGCTGCAGCGAAGCGGTGTCGGTGCTCTCCAGGCCGATGAACACGCCGGCGCAGCCCGCCGCGCGGGCCAGCTCCAGCATCTCGTCGTCGTCGCCGAAGTTGATGGTGACCTGGGTGATCCAGCGCTTGCCCAGATCCGCCGCGATCATCGCGCGGAACAGGGCCAGGCAGCGCTCCTTCGCCTTCTTCGAGAAGCCGTTCAGATCGTCGTCGACGAAGATGATGTCGCGGTGCGGGATGTTGCGGACCTCGGCGACGACGTCGTCCACTTCGCGCATGCGGAAGACGTTGCCGTTGAAGACCGTCACGGAGCAGAAGGAGCAATCCATCGGGCAGCCCCGGGTGGTCTGCGCCGAGACGTACTCGTAGTGGTACTTCTTGAAGATGCTGCGGTCGGGCCAGGTGTGCTGCTCGGGCGGCAGCTTCTTGCCCATGTAGGTCTGCTGCAGCGTGCCCGCCTCGACGTCGGCCACGAGGGCGGGCCAGTCGGATTCGCACTCACCCACGTAGATCGCGTCGCAATGCTGCAGCGCCTCGGTGGGGACCAGCGAGGCGTGGATGCCGCCCAGCACGACCGGTACTCCGCGACTGCGGAACTGGCGGGAGATCTCGTAGGCACGGGTGACCTGGGTCGTAAACGCGGTGATCCCGACCAGGTCGGCCTTCATCGTGGAGTAGTCCTGCTGGCCTTCGCACTGCTCGTCGATCAGCTCGACGTCCCAGTGCTTGGGCGTCACCGCGGCGACGTAGGCCAGGGAGAGTGGCTCCCAGAGATAATCCCCGTACAGCGAGACGCGGTTGCGGGGATTAATAAGCAGCAGCTTCTTGGGCGACACCTCTGCCTCCTTCCGTGAGCACGCCGGCTTGCTTGCCGACGGCTTCGAGAATCGCCAGCGCAGCGTCGATCTGCGCCGGAGTGTGCGCGGATGAATAACTGGTGCGCAAGAGGCACTGCCCCTTGGGACACCCCGGCGGCAATACGATGTTGACGTACAGCCCCGCTTCGAGCAACGCCTGCCACATGCCGACGGTGAGCTCCTCGGGCCCGATCAGGATCGGCACGATGGGAGACTCCACGGGACCGATGCTGTAGCCGAGGCGCTGGAGCCCGGCGCGCATCCGGCGCACGTTCTCCCAGAGCTGCCCCGCCGAGGACCGGTCCTGCCGCAGAATGTGGAGTGCCGCCTTGACTCCCGCCACCGTCGCGGGCGAGGGCGAGGCGGTGAAGACGTAGGGCCGCGCGGCGAAGTGCAGCGCCCGGAGCTCGGCGTGATCGGAGACGGCAAAGCCGCCCACCGCCGCGAGGGCCTTGGAGAACGTCCCGACCACGAAGTCCACCTGCTCCAGCACACCCTGCTCATCGGCTACGCCAAGCCCGCGGGGACCATAGACGCCGAAGGAATGCGCCTCGTCCACCAGGAGATAGGCGCCCCCTTCCCGGCAGGCCGCAACGATCTCGACGAGGGGCGCCACGTCACCGTGGATCGAATACAGTCCTTCCACGATCACCAGGCGATTGCGCTGGTCGCGGGGCATCCGCGCGAGCTTCTTGGCGAGATCGCCGGCGGAGTTGTGACGAAACGCGAGCACTGAGGCCCCAGAGAGCTTGGCCCCGTCGTAGATGCTGGCGTGGCAGGCGGCGTCGAGAAGAATGGTGTCCTCGGCGTTGCAGAGTCCCGCCACCAGGCAGAGGTTGGCCTGAAAGCCCGTCGAGAAAACCATCCCGTGCCGCTTGCCGAACGCGGCCGCAAAGTCCGCCTCCAGCTCTTCGTGAATCCGGAAGGTGCCGTTGGCGACGCGCGACCCCGTGCTGCCGCTGCCGAACTCCACGACCGCATTGCGCGCCGCGGTCTGCACCTCGGGATGAAAGCTCAGCCCGAAGTAGTTGTTGGAGCCGAACATCAGTACCGGCCGGCCGTTGAAGACCACCTCGCAGGGGCCGAGGACCGCGTCGAAGACGGTGTCAAACGGTCGGCAGACCGCGCCCTGGAACGGGACGGTGCGGGCCGTCACGGCGCGGAGCTTGTCGAGCAGATCCATCAGGACCGCGCCAGCCGGGGATGCGGTCTACCGTCGCCCTGCGTCGCGGGATCGCGCAGGGCGCCGGATTCGTAGAGCGACTTGAGCAGCGAGCGCTTCACTTTGCCGCTGCTGGTACGCTGGACCGTGCCGGCAGGCGCGATCACCACCTCATCGACCTGAAGCCCCACGCTGTCCACGATGCGCCGGCGGACTTCGACGGCCAGCTCGGGGCCGGCGACTTTGCCCTTGGATTCCACTACCACCACCACACGCTCCCGCTCACCGCTGCCCAAGCCACCGACGCCGAACGCGACGACGTTGCCCGAGCGCACGCCGGGGAGCTCACCCACGGCCCACTCGAGGTCTTCGGGATAGAAGTTCTTGCCGTTGACGATCACGATGTCCTTCTGACGCCCGCAGACGTAGAGATCGCCGTGTGAGAGATAGCCTTCGTCGCCGGTGTGCAGCCAGCCCTCTCGCAGCGTGCGCGCGGTCGCATCGCGCTGCTCGAAGTAGCCCTGCATCACCGAGGGGCCGCGGGCCACGATTTCGCCGACGGCGCGTTCGGGCAGGGGCAGCCCGTCCTCATCCACCACGCGCACCTCGTGGCCGGGGAAGGGGCGGCCGCAATTCACGATGCGCAGCGCCCGCTCGTGGGCGCCGCGCGGCGGCGCCGCGCGGCGCCGCACCACCAGCGCCTCGGAAGAGATCGAGTCGACCTGGAGCGACTCGCCGCGCGCCGCGAAGGTGATGGCGAGGGTGTGCTCCGCCATGCCGTAACAGGGCAGGAAGGCGTGGGGATTGAAGCCGGCGACGGCGAAGCTCTTGCCGAACGCTTCCAGCGTATCCGCCCGCACCGGCTCGGCGCCACACCCCGCGACGCGCCACGAGGAGAGATCGAGCTGCTCGAGATCCGCGGGCTTGAAGCGCCGGAGACAGAGGTCGTACGCGAAGCTCGGCGCGAAGCTGATGCTGCCACGGTAGCGATGAATCGCCTTGAGCCACTCGGTGGGCCGTTTGAGGAAGAGCACCGGCGGCATGATCGCCGTCGTCACGGGCGCGCACACCGATGTGAGCGCCATTCCGATCAGACCCATGTCGTGGTGCAGTGGCAGCCAGCTCACACCCACATCCTGGTCCTGCAAGTTCAGACCGTGCGGACCGCTGATTGCCGAGGTGTTGGCCGAAAGATTCGCCTGGGTGAGCACCACACCCTTGGGCTGCGCCGTCGAGCCCGAAGT
>CAYNNS010000124.1:0-6937 GCA_964398345.1 uncultured Gemmatimonas sp.
TAACGGGAGGTTGCCTCTGGACCTGCCCACTTCTCACCGGATCCCGGTGGCTTGGCTGCTCGAGCACGGCAGCGAGACCATCCGGCTGCGCACCCATCGCGAGCTGGCCTATCCCGGGACCGTAACTGCAGAGACCATCACCCAGGACGAAGCCGCCATTCCGGATTCCAAGCTCGCCCTGGCCGTGATTCGCAAACAGAAGGACAATGGTGTCTGGGGCGGAAACCTGTTGGGTCTGGCGGCCGTGGCAAAGGATGGGATCAAGGACGTAGGGACGATCCCGCAGTACCGGCGGCTGCTCCAGCTCGGGCTTCCGCATGGCGGCCGCGCGTTCAAGCTGGCGGATCGCACGCTCTTTCGTCTGCTCTCCCGCGACGAGGATCCGTTTCTCCAGTTCGAGTTCGGCAAGCTGTTCCGGGATTCCGTCGCGGCTGGGGAGTGGGCGCGCGAGCACATGCGCGAAGCCGCGGCGGCCGCCCTGGCGGAAGCGGGTTACATCGAGGATCCGCGGCTCCGGGGTGCGGCGCACAAGATCGCCTCGTCCGTCTCGAGCTTCCTGCGCGGTCCGCTGGCCGAAAAGCCGTTCGTGCGTTCGGGTTCCAAGACGATCCTGAATCCGGAGGCGCATCCTCCGACCTGGTACTCCGTGGCGATGATCGCGGCGATGCCCAATCTGCAGCGCGAGCGCGCCGGCTTCACCGAGCGACTCGGCCAGTATCTCGGGCTCGCCATGTCGAAGAAGAGCTTCGTGTGGCAGGTCGGCAAGCGCGTCCTCAAGCCCGAGCTGTTGCTGCTCGGCGACCCGATCGTGGCCGACGCCAAAGGCAACGCGAAGGACATCCCCCTCGCCTTGCATTTCATCGAGCTGCTCGCGCGAATCAGCGCGCTGCACACCAACCCGGTTGCGACGAAGGTACTGGCGCGGCTCCTGTCCGAATGCGACGGACAGGGGGTCTGGCGCCCCAAGGCGCTCAAGGCGGCGCCGCGCGCGATCCACAAGATCACCTACCACAGCTATCCCTTGCACGCCGAATCGAAGTCGGCGGATTCACGACTGGTGGATGTGACGTTCCGGCTGGCGCTGATCGCCCGACTGCTCGGATGGCCGCTGGAGTACCACTAGTGGCGGCGCTGGACCTCACGACGTTCGGCTTCACCCCGACGGAGGGTCTGGTCTACGAGGTGCTGCTTCGAGGCGGTCCGGGCCCCGGCTACGCTATCCCCCGGAGCGCGGGGCTGGCGCGCGCCAATGCGTACAGCGCCCTCGAGGGGCTGGTCCAAAAGGGTGCCGCCCGCGTAGAAGATGGCCGGCCCAAGCGCTATCGCCCCGAACCGCCAACCACGCTGATGGCCAGGATTCTGGAGCGGCAGGGCCTGGCGCTGGATGAGGTGAGCCGTACGCTGGAGCAGCTTTCGGTGCCGGCGACGCTTACGCTGGTCGAGCTCAGCTCCGCGCGCGGTGCGCTGCAGATCGCCTCGCGCGAAGCGGCCCGCGCCACCGAGCGCATCGTGCTGCACGCCTCGCCCGAGGCCTACCCCCCGCTGGTCCCGGCGCTGCGCAAGGCAGCGGGCAGCGGCGTGACCCTGTCACTCTCGGCAACCGGTGCGGTGCAGCTGCCGTTCGCCGAGGTGCTCGCCGTGGGGAACTCGGAGGCGTGGCCGGGGCAGCCCTTCCTGCTGGTGGTCGATGGCCGCAGCGCGCTGCTCGCCGCGCGGGAGGGGGAGCGGGTGAGCGGGCATTGGGGCAGCGCCCCGACACTCGTCGCCGCGACGAGCCACGCCATCCAGCGGTTGCGCGGCGCATGAGCGACGCGGCCATGGAGGAATACCTCGTTGCGCTGCGGCGCGAGTACCTGATCGAGGCGCCGGCCCGGCTGGGAGAGCTGCGCAAAGACCTCGCCGCGATCCGCGCCGGCGAACCCGAGGCGCTCGACTCGCTGCGCTCGCGCTTCCACAAGCTCGCCGGGTCGGGCGGCAGTTACGGCTTCCCCGCGATCACCGCCGCCAGCCGCGAAGCGGAAGAATGGCTCGCCGAGCATCCGGATCCCGACGCCGCCGGCTTCGAGTACCTCGAGGCCGCGATTGCCCGGGTGACGGGCGCGTTCGACGCCGCGGCACGCGAGCTCGGCTTTCCTCCCGAGCCCAGGAAGTTTCCTCCGTTCGGCTGGCGGGCGCACGTCGCGGGTTATGCTGGCGAGCTGACCGAGCGGCTCGCCACCGCGCTGCGCGACGCGCAGTACACCGTCACAACGACCGGTCTGGACGTCGACCCGTCGGCGATTCCGGCGTCCGAACGCCCCGAGCTCGTGATCCTGGTTGCCGCACCCGGCGAGCCTCCCGGCCCGGCCATCGCCCGCTGGACGACCGGCCCGCTCGAGGGCTACATCGCTGTCGCGCTGGTGGCCGATCCGTCGCCGCTGGATTTCCTGAGCGAACCGTATCGCCGGCTCGACGTCTTCGTCGAACCCGAGCGGGCCGAGGCGGAAATAGCCCGCTGGGCCCGGGCCATTGCGCGGGTCTCCGCGGCGCCTCCCTCGGCCCTGCTGGTGCTGCTGGAGCCCGCCGAGCGCGAGCAGATCGTCGAGTGGCTCGAGGCTGCGGGAGTCCGGGTGACCGTGGTGACTTCAGCGGCGGACGCGCAGGCGTACCTGGCCAGCGAAATCCCCGATCTCGTGCTGCTCGACTGGGCGTTGCCCGAGGGTCAGGCGCCCGCTCTGGTCCGGGCCTTGCGCCGGACCGCACGGTTCACGCTCACCCCCGTCATCGCGTTGAGCAGCAGCGACACCGATCTCGAGCACGACCACGCACTGAGCGCCGGTGTCGACCAGCTCCACGCGCGTCCGCTCACGCCCGGGAGGCTGGTCCCCGGCGTCCTGGAGCGCGTGGCGCGCGCCCGCCGCCTGAACGACTCGGTGCGGCGCGATCCCCTGACCGGGTTTCTCGCGGCGGGCACGCTGGCGGACGAGCTCGACACCGTGCTCGCCTACGCCCGGCGCGGTGGCGAGCAGCTCTGCTTCCTGCTCCTCGACGTCGATCATTTCCGGCGGGTCAACGAGCAGCTGGGGCACGAAACCGGTGATCACGTGCTGGCGCACCTCGCCCGGGTGATCCGGGAGCGGATTCGCGCGAGCGACCTGGTGATCCGGGTGGGGGGCGAAGAGTTCGCGGTGGTCTTCAGGCATTGTGCCCCGGCCGATGCGCGGGCGGTGGCGGAGGAGATTCGCCAGGCGGTCGTGGCCGCGCCTCCGATCGTCGAAGGCACCCCGCTCCCGGTGCGGTTCTCCGGCGGCATCGCCGCCTACCCGAACCACGCGATCGGCATGCGTGAGCTGGTCCTCGCCGCGGAGCGGGCGCTGCTGCAGGCGAAACGGACCGGCCGGGACAAGGTGGTGGTGACGGGCGAAGCCTAACCCGGCATCACCTTTTCATCAACACGATCGATCCGGTTTCCCGCGTCTCGGCCCCCACCCGCTCGAGCCAGGCAATCACCTCGCCGAGCCGTTCCGGACCCAGCACGCCCCTTCCGGCCACGCGGCGCGAGCGGATCTCGAGCATCCTGCCATCCTGCCGGTAGGTGAGGGTGAGCTCACCAAAGGGGCCCGAGAGTGCGACATCCTTCGGGAGCTCCGCGCGCCAGCCCTCGGGCAGCTCCAGGCGCAGGCGGGTCTCGGCGTTTCCCGGCGGCGGCACCTGGGAGGCGTCGATGGTGAAGCGCCGCGGCGGATGCGCCTTGAGCTCGGCGATCAGCCCGTCGAGGTCCTCGGGAAAACGCAGGAAGGGCAGCGAGAGAATCGCGACCGGCCCGGCCAGACGAGCCGCGCGGCCGTGCCGGGCGAGAAAGCCCATCCGGAAGTCCCCCCCGTTTTCGGTGGCGTCGGCGAAGTCGAGGCTATCGCCCTGGGCCTCGGGGTAAACCCGTCCCGCCAGCGCGCGCAGCAGCCGCGAGCGACCGGCGGAATCGAGCGTGGTCCGAGTCACCATCTCGTGATACATCTCCGCCGCCGTCCCGGTGAGCACCGTCTCCGACCGGGTGGTGACATAACCCGCCGTGTCGAGCACGCCACTCAGCTCCAGCCGGTTCCATTCCGCGGCGTCGTCCCGCTCGGGTAGGGTGGTTTCCTCGGTGCGCCCATCGGGATGCACCACGAGCGCGAATTGCCCCTGATCGGGTCCCGGCAGGGCACCCCAGGGGACGCCGGCGGCGGTGAGATCGACGAAGAGCCGTCCGCCGGGACGTTCCACCGCGGCGATCGCATGGTTGAACGCGGCAATGGTGGGCAGGGTGCGTTCGACGCGGCCACCCGCCGAGAGCAGCACGGGATTGGCTTCGATCCCGAGCTTGGAGAGAAAGGCGATGAACAGCGTCGCCTTGTCCTTGCAGTCCCCGTAGCCCGTGGCCACCACGTCCGCGGCCGAGCGGGGCTGGTATCCTCCCATGCCGAGCGTAATCGCGACGTAGCGGATGTCGGCGGTGACGTAGCGATGGATCGCCTTGAGAGTGTCCTCGAGCGTTCGCGCCGCCGAGACGATGGCGCTCAGCTTGTGCTCGACTTCGGGAGTCACGGCGTAGCGATCCCGGGCCAGTCCCGCGTACCACGTCCCGATGTCCTGCCAGCGCGCCGGTGCCCCGATCTGAATCGTCATCATCACGTCGTTGGAATCGGCCGCGAACAGCTCGGGCTCGATCTTGGGCACCTCCCGCGTCGCCCAGGTGGTGACGCGCCGCCCCTGCGACTCGACGGTGACCGGCTGGAAATTGAGGTTGCGCGCCACGATCCGCGGCTGCAACCCGAGCGGCGTGTCGAGCCCGAGCCGGGAGCGCCGGACCGGTAACCCCGTCGTGATCCGCCAGCCCGAGAAGAAATCCGCGTTCCGAAACGGCTTGAGCTCCTCGATCGTGTAGCTGTAGTCGATCAGGGTCCCGGGCCGCACGTTGGGAAGCGAGAGCCGCCGCACCTTCTGCTCGGCGTAGGTTGGATCGCCCATGGGGGCCGGAATGTCGGCGTCCTGCGAGACCCCGGGCTTGTCGCTGATGATCCGGCCGTCGAGGCCGACCACCCGCACCCAGTTGACCGTCAGCCGTTGATGCCGTGGCTCGTAGGAGAACGAGCGCTCGGCCCACTGCTCGACCGCGCCCTCCTTGAGGATCTGAATGACCTGGCGGTAGGTGGTACTGCCGCGCCCATCGGCTTCAAACCGCAACACCCCG
Organism: uncultured Gemmatimonas sp.; assembly: GCA_964398345.1. Lineage (GTDB taxonomy): Bacteria > Gemmatimonadota > Gemmatimonadetes > Gemmatimonadales > GWC2-71-9 > JABFSM01. Next base: position 5,210 of record CAYNNS010000124.1, read on the forward strand.
TCATCGAGGAGATAGATGTAGGACTCGTCGCGGAACCGGGCCGAGTCGACGGCGAGGGAATAGATGGTATCGGGCTGGACGGGGTGCGCCAGCAGGAACGCGCTCAGCAGCAACAACGGGGGGACTCCGATCGGGACGGAGGAAATGTATACTCAGTGCTGATACCCAACCGACAGTGGCTGCACGTCGCGCGGACTCTCCTCGCCGAAGAGCAACCGGCCCTCGCGGAACGAGGCGCCGCGGAGCGTCAGGGCCAAGACCTCACCCAGCTCCTGCACCGGGAAGATCTCCATCTTGTCGCGTACCTCCTTGGGCAAGTCGGAGACATCCGGCTCGTTTTCCTTCGGAATCACGACCCGGGTGATACCGGCTCGCTCGGCTCCAAGGATCTTTTCCTTGAGCCCACCGATCGGCAGCACTTTCCCTCGGAGTGTGATCTCTCCCGTCATAGCGATATCGTGGCGTGCCGTCCGGCCCGACATGGCGGAGATGAGCGCGGTGGCCATGGTGACACCGGCCGAGGGACCATCCTTGGGGATGGCGCCCGCCGGCACGTGGATATGGATGTCACGGTCGAACATCTCGTCGGGAATTCGGAGCGCGGCCGCGTGCGAACGGGCATAGGTCCAAGCTGCCCGGGCGCTCTCTTTCATCACGTCACCGAGCTGGCCGGTCAGCACCAGCTCGCCCTTGCCGCGCATGGTCGACGCCTCGACGAACATGATATCGCCGCCGACGGGTGTGTAGTACATGCCGGTGGCAACACCGATTTCGTCTCCCGCGGCCGCCTTTTCGGGATGGACTTTGGGGCGGCCCAGCAGGTCGGCCACCAGGGGGGCATCGATCGCCACCGTGGCGGTACCGTCACCCGCAATCCGGCGCGCCACCTTGCGCGCCACTTTGCCGATCTCACGCTCGAGCTGCCTGACCCCCGACTCCCGGGTATAGCCGGTGATGATCCGTTCGACCGCGGTGTCGCCGAAGCTCACCGTGTGCCCGGCAAGCCCGTTTTCCTCCAGCTGTCGCGGAATGAGGTAGCGCCGCGCGATCTCGAGTTTCTCGCGCTCCGTGTAGCCGGAGAACTCGACGACTTCCATCCGGTCGAGCAGGGGACCGGGGATGTTCTGGAGGAAGTTGGCGGTGGCGATGAACAGCACTTCGCTCAGATCGAAGGGCACCCCGAGATAGTGGTCGGTGAAACTGTCGTTTTGGGCCGGATCGAGCACTTCGAGCAGCGCGGACGCCGGGTCCCCCTGAAACGAGACGCCGAGCTTGTCGACTTCGTCGAGGAGGAAAACCGGGTTGCGGGTTCCGGCCTGCTTGAGCCCCTGAATGATCCGACCCGGCATGGCTCCGACATAGGTGCGCCGGTGACCCCGAATGTCCGCCTCGTCCCGTGCGCCGCCGAGGGAAATCCGGACGTATTTGCGGCCCATCGAGCGGGCAATCGACTTGGCGACCGAGGTCTTGCCGACGCCCGGGGGGCCCACAAAGAGCAGGATCGGCCCCTTCGCCTCGCGCTTAGCATCCGGATCGTCTTTGGCAGGCAGGGCTACTGGGTTCGGATCGGGGGCCTTTTTGTCCGTCACGTCCACCGCGACCGACTCCTCCGCCCGGTTCGCCTGGTCTTTCAACGGTCGCACGGCGAGGAACTCGAGCACGCGGGCCTTCACGTCGCCGAGGGCATAGTTGGCGCCTTCCCGGCTACCGGTACCGGACTTCGGGCAG
>CAYNNS010000124.1:6947-9016 GCA_964398345.1 uncultured Gemmatimonas sp.
CCCCCCCGACCCCCCCTCTTTCCCCGTGTTGCCCCTTTCTTTAAAGTGTCCAACGGCGAGAAACTCGGGAACGCGGTCTTTCACGTCACCAAGGGCGTAGTGATCCGCCTCCAGGATATCGGAGGCCGACTTGAGGTCGAGGTGTTCCTCGCTGCGGGTACTCCACGGCAGCTCCGCGATGGTCTCCAGGTAGTTGCGGATCACCTGAGTTTCCATGGACTCCCGGCCGATCCGCTCCAACCGGGCGAGCTCCCGGTCGACCTCTTTGCGCGCCTCGGCGGGTAGCTCCAGCGCAGTGAGCTTCTGCCGCAACTCTTCGAGGTCGTCGGCTTCGTCTTCTTCGCCGAGCTCCTTGCGGATCTGCTTCATCTGCTCGCGGAGGAACATCTCCCGCTGCCGCTCGCCCAGCTCTTCCTGCACCTGTGACTTGATCTCTTCCTGGGCGTCGAGCACCGAGATCTGCCGCTGTACGTGCACCAGCACCCGCCGCAGCCGCTCCTCCACCGAGAGGGTTTCCAGCAATGCCTGGCGCTGTTGCGAAGTGATGTCGATGTATCCCGCCACGAGGTCCGCGAAGCGGCCCGGCTCATTGACGCCCTGGAGCACCTGCTGCACGACCTCTTCGGGCAAGCCGGACTTCTGTCCGAGTTCGGCCGCCCGCTCACGGACCTCGCGGTAGAGGCCGACGAAGGCAGGATCTTCGGCGTTGAGGGGCTGCATCTCTTCGGCTTCCCGAACGATCGCCTCGAGGTAGCCGTTCTTTTCCGACAGGTGCATCACGATGCCGCGGCGCTCGCCATGGAGCAGGAGCTGCATTCCGGCCAGCCCGCGCTGCAGCTGTCCGACTTTGGCGATGGTGCCGATGGTATAGAGGCCGTCGGAGGTGACCTGCTCGGTGTTTTCACGCTGACAGATGGCAAACACCAACCGGTCAGGTGTCGCCAACGCGGTTTCGATGGCGCGGACGGTTCCGGGTCGACCGGCTCCGATGGAAGTCGTAACGCCAGGCAGCAGGACGACGTCGCGAAGGGGGAGTACCGGAAGGATCAGTCGCTCGTTCATTGCGTCCTCTTTTCGTTCCCCGTGGTCACCAGCCAGTGCGGCCGGAGCCCCACAAAGATTCGGCACGGAAAGCGCACAGGGAGTGCCACCTGTCATTCTGGTGACGACTTCCGGTTATCGACTTTTGGCGGTTGCACTTACAACCGTAGCTACCCCGTGGTGACGAACGGCGAGGCGCCTGGCACCGCCCGCCAATTCGACGCAACGAGCCGGGATGGCAGGAGCCGAGTGCCGCGCACGCCGGTTGCCCCGGCGCTGTAAATCCGGCAAATTGGTAAGCTATTGTACGCCCGTCGTTTCTGACGCGAGCCCAGGGAAGGATGACGACACCCGCGGACAGCAACGAGCGACCCCTTGCGCAACGTCTGAAGGAGGCGTTGGGCACCGAGTACACCATCGAAGGTGAAATCGGCCGGGGTGGAATGGGCGTGGTCTATCGCGCCCGGGACGAGCGTCTGCACCGTCGGGTCGCCATCAAGGTATTGCCACCCGAACTGGCATTCCAGAAAGAGATTCGGGAGCGCTTTACCCGCGAAGCTCAGACCGCTGCCCGGCTGTCGCACCCGAACATCGTCCCCATCCACGACGTCGGCGAGGGAGCCGGCGTGGTGTACTTCATCATGGGACTGGTCGAGGGCGAATCACTCGGCGGACGACTCAAGCGCCGAGGCAAGCTCCCGGCCGACGAAGTGCGCCGGATCATGAAGGAGACGGCCGACGCACTGTCCGCCGCCCACGCGGTGTCGATCATTCACCGGGACATCAAGCCGGACAACATCCTGCTCGAAGGCACGCGAGGCCGGGTGATGGTCACCGACTTCGGAATTGCCAAGGCCGTGTCGCAGGTTTCCGGCTCGACGCTGACCGGCGTGGGAGTCGCGATCGGAACGCCGCAGTATATGAGCCCGGAGCAGGCGGCGGGAGAGCGGGAGATCGACGGCCGCTCCGACCTCTACTCGCTGGGTGTCGTCGCCTACCAGATGACGAGCGGCGCTTTCCCGTTCAAC
>CAYNNS010000125.1:0-8922 GCA_964398345.1 uncultured Gemmatimonas sp.
GGGGAGAGCGGGGCGTGCGGCTCTCCGGCGGCCAGCGGCAGCGCGTGGCGATCGCCCGCGCCCTGGCCGCCGATCCGCGCATCCTGCTGCTCGACGAGGCCACCTCGAGCCTCGACAGCGAAAGCGAGGGCCTGATCCAGGACGGCTTGCGGGCGCTGCGCGCCGGGCGCACGACCTTCGTCATCGCGCACCGCCTCTCCACGATCATGAGCGCGGACCAGATCCTGGTGCTGGAGGGTGGGGAGATCGTGGAGCGCGGCACCCACCGCCAGCTGCTGGCAGCGGGCGGCCGCTATCGCCAGCTCTACGACAAGCAGTTCAAGCTGGAGCGGGATCGCTTCATCAATCCGGGAGAGGACTTCACGCCGGAGCCGGAAGCCCCGGTGGTGGTTCCGTCGGGTGGGGCGCGCTTAGGCGATTAGGATCGGCAGTCGGCGCACCCGCTTTCCCGTCACCCCAAACAGCGCATTCGCCACCGCCGGCGCGATCGGCGGCGTGCCCGGCTCGCCGACGCCGCCGGGCTCCAGCCCGCTGGGCACCAGGTACACCTCGATGACGGGCATGTCCCGCATGGTGATCACCGGATAGTCGTGGAAGTTGCTCTGCTTGACCCGGCCGCGCTCGAGGGAGATGCGGCCCTTGAGCGCCGCGCTCAGGCCAAACACGATGCCGCCCTCCATCTGCGCCCGCACGATGTCCGGATGGATCACCTGGCCGCAATCGATGGCGCAGACCACGCGATGCACGCGCGGCTTGCCCTGCTCCACGGAGACCTCGGCGACCTGGGCGACGAAGCTGCCGAACGATTCGTGCAGCGCGACGCCGCGCGCGTGCCCGGCCGGGAGCGGGCTGCCCCAGCCGGCCTGCTCGGCGGCCAGGTTCAGCACGGCCAGGTGCCGGGGTGCGGCGGAGAGTAACCCGCGGCGGAACTCCACGGGATCCGTGCCGGCCAGGGCGGCGAGCTCGTCGAGAAAGCATTCGACCACGAAGGCGGTATGCGAGTGCCCCACCGAGCGCCAGAACCCCACCGGCACGCCGAGGTCGGCACGCACGTAGCGGAGCTCGCGATGCGGAATGGCGTAGGGCAGATCGGCGGCGCCCTCGATCGCCACCGCGTCGATGCCTCCCTTGAGCGGCCCGGCGAGACGGGTGGCGAACCCGGGCAGCCAGGCGGGCAGGTATTTCGCCATGATCGAGGGGGTGACGACCTGGTGGGACCAGACGCTGAGCGCGCCATCCGCGCCTAACCCGCCGTGGAGCGCGTGCCGCGACACCGGCCGGTACTGGTCGTGGCGGATGTCGTCCTCGCGGCTCCACATCAGTTTGACCGGCGCTCCGACCGCGCGCGACACCTGGCAGGCTTCGGTCACGAAGTCGGTTTCGGCACGGCGGCCGAACCCGCCGCCGAGCTGGGTGGTATGAACCGTCACAGCCTGCATCGCGACGCCGGCGGCCTTGGCCGCCGCACCCCGGGTGCCTCCGCCGACGAGCTGCGGCGCCGTCTGAAACTGGGTCGGCACCCAGAGCGTGACCGCGTCGGCGCGGACGTCCGCGGTGCAGTTCATCGGCTCCATCGTCGCATGAGCCAGATAGGGCAGCTCGTACACGGCATCGAGGCTGCGCGCCGCGGCGGCGCCGGCTCCCGCACCGACCCGCCGCACCAGTCGCCCGTCCTCATGCGAGAGCTGTTCCAGCCGGGCGCTAACGCCGGTGTCGTCGAGCGTGGCGTGGGGCCCCTCGTCCCACTCGAGCTGGAGCAGATCGCGCCCCCGGTGCGCGGCCCAGTAACCCTCCGCGACCACCGCGACGCCGCTGTCGATGCGCACGACGTCGCGCACCCCGGGTACCGTGCGGGCCGCGCCGGCATCGAAGCGCCGCAACGCACCGCCGAAGACCGGACAGCGCGCCACCAGGGCGGTCAGCACCCCGGGTGGCCCGGCGTCCACGCCGAAGCGGGCGCGGCCCGTGACCTTGGCTTCCGCATCGAGACGCGGGAGCGAACGACCGATGAGACGAAACTCGCCGGAGGGCTTGAGGGCCACCCGTTCGGGGACCGGCAGGGACGCCGCCGCCGCGGCCAGCTCGCCGTAGCGAGCGCGGCGGCCATCGGGAGCTAACACGGCGCCGCGCTCGGTCCGGCAGCCCTCCGCAGCAACCCCCCAGCGGGCCGCGGCGGTGGCGACCAGCATGAGGCGTGCACGGGCCGCCGCCTCCCGCAACGGACGATAGGCTGCGCGGATGCTGGTGCTGCCGCCGGTCACCTGGCCAACGGACAGCGGGTTATTGTAGGCCGCGTTGGCCGGGGCGAATTCGTATTGCACCCGGCTCCAGTCCGCGTCCAGCTCCTCCGCGACGAGCATCGGCAGCGCCGTGGACACGCCCTGCCCCATCTCGGAGCGGTCGACGATCACCGTCACGGTGTCGTCACTGCCGATGCGAATCCAGGCGTTGGGGGCGAACGGCGCGCCGTTGGCGCTGGGATACGCCTCGCGACAGCCCTCGAGCGAGACCGCGAGCGTCAGCCCGGCGCCGGCTACCAGCGTGGCCTTCATGAACTCGCGCCGGGTGACTTCACTCATGCGGGGACCGCCCGGAAGGGGAGCTGGCGGATGCGCTGCCGGGTCAGGGCATAGACCGCGTTGGCGACGGCCGCGGCGATCGGCGGCGTGCCGGGCTCCCCGATCCCGGTGGGAGGCTCGCTGCTGGGAACCAGATGCACTTCGACCACCGGCATCTCGCGCATCCGGAGCAGCGGATAATCGTGGAAGTTGCTCTGCACCACCCGGCCCTTGTCGACGGTGATCTCGCCGTAGAGCGCGGCGCTCAGCCCGTACACGACCGCGCCTTCGACCTGCGCCGTGACGATGTCGGGGTTGACCACGGTGCCGCAGTCCACCGCCGCGACGACCCGGTTGACGCGCACCGTCCGATCCGGATTGAGCGAGACTTCCGCCACTTCGGCGACGATGGTACTGAACGACTCGAGGATGGCGACACCCCGGCCGCGCCCCTCCGGCGCCGCCGATCCCCAGCCCGACTTTTCGGCGACGAGGTCGAGCACCGCGCGGTGGCGCGGCTTCTTGCCGAGCAGCGCCCGTCGGAACGTCACGGGATCCTGGCCGGCGGCGAGCGCGAGCTCATCCATGAAGGATTCGAGCATGAAGCCGTTGTGCGAGGCGCCGACCGAGCGCCAGAAACCGAGCGGCACGGCAAAGCTGGCGTTGACCGCAGCGACACTGACGTTGGGAATGTCGTACGGGAGATTCGAGACGCCGTCAACCGTGTTGTCGTCGAGCTTGGTGATCGGCGCGCCCATGGCGGCCGCATTGATGGACGGGGCGACAATATGGCTCGCAAAGCCTACGGGCGTGCCCTGCGCGTCCAGCTGCGCACGGTAGACGGCGTGCACCGCCGGACGGTAGTAGTCGTGCTGAATGTCGTCCTCGCGACTCCAGATCACCTTGACCGGGGCCTGCACCGCTTTCGAGGTTTCCACGGCTTCGGCGATGAAGTCGTTGAAAAAGCGGCGCCCAAAGCCGCCGCCCAGCAGGGTGGTGTGGATCATCACCTGCTCCGGCGCCACGCCGGACAGCCTGGCGACGAGCTCCCGCGCCCCCGGCATGTCGGGATTGCCGAGCTGGAACTGCGTCGGCGCCCAGACGGTGCCGCTATTCGCTTCGACGTGGGGGGTCGCGTTCATCGGCTCCATACAGGCGTGCGCCAGGTAGGGCACTCCGTAGGTCGCGCTGATTTCGCGACCGTGAGCCGGAGCGCCCTGCTTGCGGGCCACGATACCCGGCTGCGTAGCCAGGGCGGCGAGCTGCTTGCGGAGCGCCACGCTGCCTAACCCGGCGTTCGGACCCTCGTCCCACACCACCGCCAGCGCCGCCCGGCCCTTGCTCGCCTGCCAGTAGCTGTCGGCCACGACGGCCACGCCGGAGCTGATGCGCACCACGTGGCGCACCCCCGGCACCTGCCGGGCCGCGGCCTCGTCCCAGCTCCGCGCCGTGCCTCCGAATACCGGGCTACGGGCCACGACCGCGACCAGTAACCCGGGGACCTGGACGTCCATCCCGAAGCTCGCGCTGCCGCGCACCTTGGCGGGCGTGTCCAGCCTGGGGACCGAGGTGCCGATGTAGCGGTAGCTCGCGGGGTTCTTGAGCGTCACCGTGGCGGGCACCGGAATGGCCGCGGCGCTCTCGACCAGCTCAGCGTATTTGATTTTCCGCCGCGAACCGGCGTGGACGACCTTGCCCGGCTCGGTGCTGCACTCGGCGACCGGCACACCCCAGGCGTTGGCGGCCGCGGTCATCAGCATCATGCGGCCCTTCGCCCCCGCTTCGCGCAGCGGCTTCCAGGCGGCGTGTACGCTGGAGCTTCCGCCGGTGCCCTGGATGCCGAAGTCGGGATTGACGTATTCCTTCGCGGCGGGAGCTTGCTCGAGGCTGATACTCTCCCACGGCACATCGAGCTCTTCCGCGAGCAGCATCGGCAGCGCGGTCAAGACCCCCTGCCCCATCTCCGAGCGATCCACGATCAGCTGCACCCTGCCGTCGCCGCCCACGCGAATCCACGCGTTGGGCTGGAACGGCGCGACGGCGGCCTTGCCCGCGGGGCCGCAGCCGGGGAGCTGGATGGCAAGCGTCAGCCCGGCGCCAGCCACCGCGCCGGCCCGCAGGAAATCCCTGCGACTCAGCGTGCTCGTCATGTGGTGACCTCGCCCGCTGCGCGGTGAATGGCCCGGCGAATCCGCTGGTAGGTACCACAGCGACAGAGATTCTCCGACATGACTTCATCGATGTCGGCGTCGCTCGGCTTGGGCTTCTGGCTGAGGAGGTACGCGGCCCGCATGATCTGGCCCGACTGGCAGTAGCCGCACTGCGGAACCTGTTCGGCGATCCAGGCACGCTGCACCGGATGGTTACCGTCACCGGAGAGCCCTTCGATGGTCAGGACCCGCTTGCCCTGGGCCGCACCCGCCGGGATCTGACAGGACTTCTGCGCGACGCCGTCGAGGTGGACGGTACACGCGCCGCATTGCCCAATCCCGCAGCCGAATTTGGTTCCGGTGAGGTGGAGTCCGTCGCGCAGCACCCAGAGCAACGGCGTGTCAGGCGCGGCGTCGACGGAGACGGGCTTTCCATTTACGGTGAGGGAGAGCATGGGAGGACTCAGGTCAGCGGGTCATTGAATCTGGTCGGTAGGAGGGGAAGAGGGTAGGAGGGTAAGAGGGTAAGAGGGTAAGAGGGTAAGAGGGTAGGAGGGTAAGAGGGTAAGAGGCTCTCGCTTCACCTCGTTTCGCAACTCCCTCGGCGATGTTCAACGCAATAAAAGGCCGATCTGCGAGCCTGGGAGGTCAACCCAAACCTCTCCTCGGTGGGCCAATTGGTGGTTGCTCGATAGATACTCAGGACCAGATCGTGCGAAGCCCGCCACGCGCGCAGTTTCTCGTAAGGGGCCATGCTGAAGAGTCGCCCTGCTGGCTACTGACGATATGACCAGAAGCGATTGAGTCTAGCTCATTCCATCGCACGGCTCTTACCCTCTTACCCTCTTACCCTCTTACCCTCCTACCCTCCTACCCTCCTACCCTCCTACCCTCCTACCGGTGCACCGTCAGCGTATACCTCCCGGGTTCGAGCAGCGCGAAGGTCGACTTGTCCGCCGCCTGATCGACGTGCACCGTATAACTCGTCGCCACGGTCACGTCCGGCACGGTAAGTTTGAGCAGATCGCCATTGGTCAGCGTTCCGAGCACCACAACCTTCGTCGTCCCGGCAAACGGAGAAGAAAAACTCACCTGCTGGCCGCCGGTCGCCTTGACGCCGGTGACCGGGCCGCCGGTGACCGTGAGCAACAGCGCGCCGGGCTCGGGGCCGCCCTGGAAGTAGGTCACCAGCAGCTCGCCGGCCTTCGTTCCGGTCTGGCCACCCCCACCGCCGCAGGCGAGGCCGCCGAGGGAGAGCAGGGCCGCCGCCACGAGGCGCTTCACGGCTTCACCGGAGGCGCGGCCTGGCCCAGCCTGCGGTACATCGCGAGCAGATCGCCCACATCGAAGATTCCGTTCTGGTTGCCCAGCTCGTCGAGATAGGTCCGTTGCGCGGCGCTGAGTCTGGGGGTGCCGAGCAGATCGCTCACCGCATCGGTCGCCACCACATTCACCAGAGCCACGAAGTGCGCCTCGAGATCGTACCCCCGGTGCATGGTGAGGTTGAGCACCGGATTGGTGGCGACGGTGTCCCCCCGCCAGCCGGAGAAAATCGCGCCCTGAGGGGTGGTTGCCGTCAGGGTCACCGCGCTGCCATCCGCCAGAAAGACGCCCTGCGTGAGGTCCCCGCTCACCGTGGCCGTGACGTTGCCTCCCGGGGCGACGAGCGTCAACCGGTGCTCGAGCGTGAAGCTCGCCGTCAGCGTGTCCGGTTTGCCGGCACTGCTGATGAAGAGCTGCTCCCGGGGGCCACCCTGGCTCCACGCCAGAAACCGCGCGCGGCTCTTGCCGGCGGCGAGCAGCTGCAGGTCGTCGGCGCCGAGCTGCAGCTGATCGCCGCCGGCGATGACCTCCTCGAACCGGGTCCAGGGTGCTCCGTTCACCCGGACCGACGCCCCGCCCTGTCCACTGATGACGCTGGGACCGCGGCGCAGGAAGCGAAAGCGCAGCATGCCCGCGGGAAGCTGGGTGATCTGATCGAGCACGAAGCCGATGAAGTTCCCCGCATTGTCCCGCGCGCTGGGCGTAGCGAGCAGCGTGAAGTGCGTGTTATTGGTCGACCCCGGAACGGCATCCCCGATGTCGCGGCGGTTCTTGGAGCCCGGCAACCGCAGCTGGTTCAGCCCGTCGGCCTGAATCAGCTCGACGCCCTGCACCCCCGCGCTCGAGACGTTGACCGAATTGCCGAAGAGACTCGCGCTGACCTTGGGCTGATCGATGAGCCAGAGCAGGAGGCCCGGTGATTTGGCGCAGAACCCGAAGCTCCCGGGGCAGGTGGGCGAGAGATCCGGATTCATCTGGGAGGTATCGCTCAGCACCGCCTGGCGGTTCTCGATCAGCAGGTATTCATCAGGGTTCGCGGTGCGAGCGTAGTAGATCGTATCGCTGAGCAGCCGGGGCGAGGCGAGCACCGTGCGGCTGCTGGTCAGGGTGTCGAGCGTGGCCCAGCCCAGGACAAAGAGCGACCAGGCGTCGTACGAGGACGGGCTGTAGGGACGCGAGTAGTTCCCCGAGCCCATCAGACCCCAGCCGCCGATACCCTGCGTGCTGCCGCTGATGTCGTAGAGATCGGGAAGCCCGAAGGCATGGCCGGTCTCGTGTGCCACCGTACCGATCCCCATGATGGTATTGCCATCGCACGCCGTGGCACCGCCCACACCGGACTGAATCGTGTAGTCGTCGACTTTGATGAACAGGCCGGGATGCCCGACCCAGGGGGTCCGGGTGACGTAGCGACCCTGGGGATCGAGATTCGGCTGCACTAACCCGCCGGTCCAGCCGCGGATCACATAGCGGTGGCTCCAGATCCCCGTGGGCTTGGGAGCGTTGGAGACGCATTCCCCACCCAGCTCCGGCTGGATGAAGGTGACGAAGTCGACGATGCCGTCGTCATCGCCGCTGTTGGGGATGCCGTCGGGGCCGTCGTTGTCGAATTGTCCCCAGAGGGTGTCGCCTCCCGGCCGCGCCGAGATCGAGTCGAGCGCGGCGACCAGCATCAGCCCCATGCGGTTGCGGCCACTCGGGCAGGCGGAGGTGACACCGATCCCGTTGCACCCGTTGGTGTAGTACACCGCGTTCGAGTCCACCCGCACCGGGGGGAGCACCACACCGTCCATGGTGATGCGGTTGTGTGAGAGCTGCTCGTAGAACGACGTGACCGAATAGGGCCGGTCGCCGGGATCGGTGGCACAGCTTCCCGGCGTGCGGCTGAACAGGATGCACTGGTACTGGGGAACCGGACGGGGGACCGCGACGTCCTGGTAGGCGATCGGAATGACCGGGACGTGGAACGCGCCGGTGACCGCGGTGGTGGGTAACACGCCCAGTACGAAGGGGCCGGGCCTGGTCCCGCCCCGGACCGCATTGAGGTTGCGCAGATCTCCCTGCCGGAGCAGCGCGTCGCGCAAGGTCCGCACTTCGGCGGCGCGGCGCCGCCATGCCGCGGTGGGCCCCCAATCGAAGGGCTCGAACAGCACCGGACCGCCCTGGGCTTGTGCAGCACGGGAAGGAAGGACGGCTGCGAGCAACAGCAGCAGCGGGGAGAAGCGACGCATCGTGTGCTCGGAGAGGAAGTTAATGGAGCCCCTGGGGGTTCGCCTCTGCCGGGAAAACGCCACTGCAAGCCTTTCGCCGCAGCGGAGAAGCGCAGGGAGCGCTTGTCGAAAACAGCGCGGGAGTTTACTTTAACCCGTTATCCCGTATGGGGATGGACGCTCGGCCCACCACAGCTCACACGAGGTTACGTGCCGACCGACTCGCTGCAAACGGACGTCGCGCTGTTTGAGAAGTGCCGGCAGTACACCCGGGCCGACGAGGTCAAGGCTCAGGGCCTCTATCCCTACTTCCGGCCCATCTCGGAATCGGAAGACACCGTGGTGGTCATCGAGGGCACGCGACGGATCATGCTGGGGTCGAACAACTACCTCGGCCTGACCCACCACCCCAAGGTACTCGAAGCCGCCGAAGCCGCACTGCACAAGTATGGCTCGGGCTGCACCGGCAGCCGGTTCCTGAACGGAACGCTCGACCTGCACGAGCAGCTCGAGCTGCAGCTGGCCGAGTTCCTCGGCAAGGAATCCTGCCTCGTCTTCTCGACCGGCTACCAGGCCAACCTGGGCCTGGTGTCGGGCCTGGTGGGCCGCGGCGAGACCGTATTCCTCGACAAGCTCGATCACGCCTCGATCGTGGACGGCGCCAAGCTGTCGCAGGGCGAG
>CAYNNS010000126.1:0-8921 GCA_964398345.1 uncultured Gemmatimonas sp.
GCGCCGCCGCGAGCACTTCGCCGCGGACGAGGGGCTCGACGAAGACCTCGATGGGGCCGCCGCACGAGAGGCCCATCTCCCAGGCCCGCTCGTGGGTCACGCCCCAGCTCACTTTTTTCGGGTTGCCCTGGGCGATCGCATTGCGGATCTCTTCCGCCGCGGCGCCCTCCACGCAGCCGCCCGAGACGGATCCGGCCATGCTGCCGTCGATTCCGGCGAGCAGGCACGCCCCCTCGGGACGGGGCGCCGAGCCCCAGACCTGGGTGACGACCGCGCGGCCCACGGGTCCGGTGGCGCGCAGGCGGTCATACTCGGCGAGGAGGTCGCGCATCAGTTCGCGGTGCCCGCCAGCTCCTCGAGCTGGCTCAGGTGCTCGAGCGTATCGACGTCCGGGTTACTGCCCCCGACCGGAATGGCGCGGATCGCGATGCCGTGCCGGGTTAGGACCGGCATCAGCCCGTGATCGCCCCGCATCTCGGTGGCGTAGTGCCAGAGGCTGCGGTCGACCAGCAGCGGGTGACCCGGCGTGTCGGGCGCGTCCCGGTAGGCGGGCCGCACCGCCGGCGCCCCGTGCTTCCAGCCGTCGATCAGCGCGCGGATCACCTCGAGCCGGAGCAGTGGCTGGTCGCCCAGGCAGATCAGCAGCGCCGCCTGTTCGTGGCGCGACTCCCGGGCCGCGATCACGTCGACGCCGGCGCGTAAGGTATCGGAGAGCTCGCCGCTCGAGCTGCGCAGCGCGACGGGATAGGCGCGGTACTCGGCGGCCAGCGTTCGGATCGGCTCGTCGTCGGGCCGGTGCATCACGATGGTGTTGACCAGCAGTCCCGCGGCGCGCGCGCCGCCCAGCTTGACCAGTACGTGGCCGAGCAGCTCCCGGTCGCGCCACTTGGCGAGGAGTTTGGCGCCGCCGAACCGTTCACCCCGGCCGGCGGCGGGGACGAGGGCATAAACGCGCAGCGGAACCTGGCCCGAAGCAGAAGGTATGGAGCGGCACGCTACCCAACCCGCCGGACGGGGTCAAGCCGAGGCCAGCAAAACGACCCTCACTCGTAGCTGTTGGGATTCGGCATGGGTCGCCTTCCTTTCGGCGGACTGAAGTCCGCGCGATCGCTCTGAAATCGAGCCGTGCGTCCGATCCAGATCGCAAAGGGAAGTGACGACGCGTACGAGAGCCGGAACACAGAGAGCATGTCGTCTCTCCGTCGGTGTCGATTACCGGCCACAAAACGGCCGGCCATCGATCCAGCCCGGCGGTGCTGGTGACCCTACCGACAAACCGCACGTTGTTTTGGTGGCGCGATCATAGAGGATGCCGATCCAATGCCGCTTGTCCCCGGCGATCAAGGCGAGTTCGGCTCCGGACTTGGGTTTGGCGTCGAGGCTATCGGCGCGAGCCGTGTAACTACCGTGATTCGAATAGAAGAGCTCTTGGGCGACTGTCAGCTGCACGAGGTCGGTGATCAGGTGCGCTTGCAGCGTGGAGTCAGCCGAGGGAAGCCGCTGTGAGGGAAGAGCGCTTGACGGTGGCAAATCGTGGTCTCGCCGAATTCTGTACGCCGTAACCAGCTCCTGGTCGACGGAATCGTGCTCGATGCCGAGCACGAAATCCTTACCGGCTTGTCGAAGATCAAAGCCCTTGGAAAGCTCGACCAGAGCAACTGGAGTGCCTGAATCACCGAAGACCAACCAGTGGCCGGTCGCGCTTGAGTCCACCCATAAGTAGCCAAGATCATCGAACCTTGCGCGGCGGACCGGAACACCTGCAGCCGCCTCGGGAAAATGATCGATGACATCGAGTGCCCATGCTGGAATGGCGTCCGGGCCTGGGTTTTCGACAATCGTGCGATGGTATAACCACGTTGGGCGCGGGAGCGCGTCGGCGCCTCCTTGAATCACGCGGACAAATCGACCCTTCGGTGTGTGCAGTGACCAGCGCAGGCTGCCTTCGTCCAAGGTGTAGAGCGAGTCTCCTGGAGCCGCAAACAAGTACACGCGATTGGTAAACTCCCCCGGGCCTTGACCTTTCCGGCCCTCGGCGCGCTCGAAACCACCGGCGGAATCAAAAACTCGAAGCTCGAGTGATCCGCTGTTGGCCACGATGAGATGGCCATCCACAAGTCGTGCACTGGTAATTCCCGCCAAGTCTTGACCTGGATCAGTCGAGTTGGCGCCGATCATTAGGAATGGTTTGGGGTCCGTCGGCCATTTGGGCACTGCGGCGGAATCCGCAACGTGGCGTGAACAACCTGCTAGTACCCCAAGGAGCACCAGCCCGCGAGCGCGGAGGCAGGAAGTCATGTGACTTGTTTGCGCTGCGCAATCCAGGCAACCGCGGCGAGGACGAGCCCAGTCCAGCCCATCACCAGTAATGGCCACGAGGCAGACAGGTTGGTGCCGAGCACGATGGTCGAGTGGCGAATTCTGGCCTCAAAGCTGGTCTCCCATTTTCGCTTGGCCCATTGGGCTGTCCAGGCGCCCAGCGATTCACCGAAGGCTGACTGAAACGCCTGTTCCAAGGGCAGCTCGGATTTCCAGAAGACCCGAAACTTGTCGCGTCCTTTCCGGCGGATCAGGTCGGAGATGAACGAACCTTCCGGCGGTCGCGGCGTCGCAAGCGTGACAGTATCGGGCCTGAGGTAGACACTGCTGACGGTGAGATCGGGTGGAATGCCGGGGTCGCGTGCCAACACGATTCCTGAATGCAACACGGACTCGACGCACGACCGTACGTGGCCGATCATGCAGCGAATCCCCGGCGCGCCGTAGTAGTACGGCGGCGCGAGTCCCTCAGCCACCTCGAAGTTTCCCAGCCATTTGAGTAAAGCCGGCATCTGCTGCGGAGCGTAGGACAGGACGGGAAACAGCCATCCCCATGGAGCCCGCCCGCCTTCGTACAACATCGGAGTTCCCGTGAGCCAGGTGTTCGACCGAGCGGAGGTGTAGCGCGTCGCGCTGAGCCAGGCTTGCATTCCGGAACCCGGATTTCCGAAGGTCGCGAGCAAGGTGCAGGGAGCCGAGACCGTTTCGATGAGATCGCGGCCTACCAGGAGTCGTTGCTGATGCACTTCTCCGGGGACGATGGTGACGCACGCGGTCCTCCCGCCGCGCGTGGTGATGAGGTTCCCCCAATAACTGCCCCACGTCGCTTCGTTGGTGGACTGCGTGATGTTGTACACCAGCACGGCAGTCAAAACCGTGGAGTCGGGATTGGCGATCGCGCTCCACTGCTTGCGGACGGTGCTCTCGACGTCCGCGCGATCGAGATTCGCCGGAAATCCCTGCAAGTGGAGCATGGGGTCGCGGGAAACGCTCAGTTCGAGCGCGGAGTCGCGCTCTTGCAATGCGGTCCAGCGGTGCCGTGCGTCGCGCCGCTCCTGGCTCAGCTTGGCGAGGCGAAGCTCTCGCGCATCGTCGATTCGCCGCTCAGATGGAGTGCCCGGCTTCCGGAACGGCAACAAGATTGCCCCGAGCGCGAGCACCACGAATCCAGCGCGCTTGAGTCTCACACCCATTTGGCGATCCCAGCCGTGCCAAGCAGCAGCAACGCCACCCAGGCCACACCCAGCAGGACGCCGCCGCTCGCGAGTGGAGTTTGCGTGGGTCGCATCGCAAGGAGCTGCCCGCGCCAGCGTGCCAGCAGGGAATCGGCAGGCAGGCCGGCGGCCGCAGCGAGGGCCTGCTCGACCGAAGAATCCGCCGCCGCGGTTAACCGCCGCCACGCGCCGGGTCCTCCGACTTCGAGCGCGGTGAGCAGCAGATCGGCCCGAACGAAGGCCGGGTAGCCTCCTCCCAGGCTAGGGTCCCGGGACTCCCGCAGCCACACCGCATAGCCGCAGGCATCAAGGTCCCCCGCCACGCAGGCACGCTGCGCCTTCCCGGTACCGGTTACCAGCGCGTACATCGCGACGTCGCGGCGCTCCTTGTCGCTCATGAAGAGCGGGGGCGGCTGCTGCAGCCATTTCTGCATGGCGGGGCCCGCGCTTCCCCACATCATTTCACCGTAGAGATCGATGAGCCCGGCGGCCAGCTCGCCGCGGATGACGTGGCGCTCGGTGCGCGCCGAGCTGCCAGTGTCCGGCAGCCCGGCCAGCACCACCGTCGCCCATTCCAGGCCAGGCATGAATCGCGAGTGCGGTTCCTCGCTCCGCAGTACGATCCGGAATCCGTCACTCGAGGGCGCTGCATCGCCAAACCAGCGCCGGCGTAGCGCGACGAACTGTTCCAGCGCCTCCGCGGCCGCACCGCGCGTCGTCTCCGACGCCCCGATCACGAGGTCACCCCGGCGCGCCACCTCCCGCACCGTCGAGTCCCCCTGCAGCATCGAGTCCCGCAGCGCGCGCACCCTCACCGCGAGCCGCTCCGCGGAGTCGCGCCACTGCTGCGCGTTCTGCGCCGCCAGCGGCGTCGCCAGAACGCAGAGCGCAGAGCGCAGAACGCGCAACGCTCTACACATCGATCAGCATCCAGCGCCCGCCCAGCGGCGCAAAGGGGCCCGGCCAGGTCGCCAGCGCCGTCACCAGCTTCCACAGCAGGTTGGTCTTGGGTGACAACAGCAGCACCGCGATGTCCACCGCTAGAAAGAGACCGAGTGCCCGGAGCCCGATCCCCAACGCGCGCGAAGAGCTCGCCGCCGCGGCGAACGCGATCCCGAAGAGCAGCAGCAGGGCCAAGGCAAACTTGATCGCCAGCTCGTGCGGAAACACCCGGATCCCCGGCGGCAGATCGAGCCGAGCCGTGGCCAGCATGGCACCGACCCAGAGCGCTATCGCCACGGGCACGAGCAGCACCAGGCCCGCCGCGTACCGGAGCAGCACGTAGCGCCAGCGCGGCACCGGCAGCAGCAGGGCGTAGATGTGATGCCCCCGCCGGTCGGATCTCCAGATGGCGATGCCTAACACGAGCGCCGCGACCGCGGCGAGGCCGGGATAGAACAGTCCCCAGAGTTCCAGCTCCGTCAGATAGCGCGGGAGGTTCGCCTCGGCTCCCTGCCAGCCCAGCCGCACCGAGACGATCGGCAATGCGAGCGCGGCGACCGCTAACGCGATTACCAGATGCCAGCAGGCCTTCCACTGAATACGGATCATCGCCTTGAGCATGGTCTTCTCCCTCTACACTCGTGCGCGAAACGCGCGCAGCAGCTCGACAAAGCCATCCTCGAGATCGAGGTCCGCCACCTCGCGCAACGCTACGCCGTCGCGCTGAAACCACTGCGTCATCTCGGGCCGCCAGCCGCGCACCACCCAGGTCTCCAGCGCACCCGCGTCCTGCTCCCGCGCAAGCAGGGTGAACGGCGCGTGCAGCGGCTCGAGCCCCGAGCCGCCCGACAGCCGGATGCGCTTGTTGCCGCTGCGGAATTCCTCCATCGGCAGCTCGACCACGAGCTTGCCGCGGTCCA
The DNA here is from genome assembly GCA_964398345.1 of uncultured Gemmatimonas sp. Taxonomy (GTDB): domain Bacteria; phylum Gemmatimonadota; class Gemmatimonadetes; order Gemmatimonadales; family GWC2-71-9; genus JABFSM01. The sequence continues at coordinate 5,396 of CAYNNS010000126.1, forward strand.
TCACACCGATCCAGTCGCAGAACCGCTCCAGCTCGTGCACCAGGTGGCTCGACACGAATACCGTCGCGCCGTGGGTCGAGACGTAGTCGAGCAGCGCCGCCAGGACGTCGCGGCGCACGACGGGGTCGAGTCCGTCCATTGGCTCGTCGAGCACCAGCAGGTCGGGCTTCTGGCAGAGCGCCAGCAGCATCATCAGCTTGGCGCTCTCGCCCTTGGAGAGTCGCGACACCCGCTGACCCGGCAGCAGGCGGAACTCGCCGAGGAGCTCGCCGGCCCAGCGCGCATCCCACTGCGGATAGAACGCCGCGTGAAACGCCATCGCGTCGGCCACACTCAGGTAGTGATGCAGGTGCGGCCGATCGGGGATCACGCCGGTTCTTGCCAGCGCGGCCGGCAGCTCGGCGGGAACCGGGTGACCGAGCAGCCGTACCGAGCCCGCATCGGGGCGGAGCAGGCCGAGCATCAGGCGGATCGAAGTCGTCTTGCCGCAGCCGTTAGGCCCCAGAAATCCGTACAGCGCCCCGGCGGGGACTTTCAGGGTCAGATCGGTGATGGCGAAGTCGGAGCTTGCCCGGTAGCTGAGACCCGCGATGTCGATGGCTGTGCTCACGGTGCACTCCCGTCCATTTCGTGGCGAATCGCCTCGCGCAGCTCCTGCCGAGTGAGGCCGAAGCGTGCGGCGTCGGCGAGGAGCTGCCGCGCCAGGCGGCGCGCCTGCGTCGTTCGCTCCCGGGCCCGCCCCTCAACACCGACATTCCGCACGAAGCTGCCGGCGCCCTGGCGCAGCTCGACGAAGCCCTCCTCCTCGAGCCCGCGATACGCCTGCACCACCGTCGCGGGGTTAACCCGCAGCCGGCTCGCCAGCTGCCGCACCGAAGGCAAGGCGTCGCCCGGCTTGAGCTCGCCCGTCGCCACCGCGGCCTTGAGCCGGACGGCGATCTGCTCGTAAAGCGGGACGGCGCTCTTGGGATCGAGGCTGCCGAACACGGCACTCCGGAGTGTATTAGTGTACTGATACAGTAGTAATGCGGCAGGATTCCGTCAATAGGGACGGGTCACCGGTCACCGGTCACTGCGCCTATGCCCAGCAGTTGCAGCAGATCGGCGGGCCTCTCCAGCCAGTAATCCGGCTCGGCGTGCTCGAGCTGCTCCCGCACGAACGGCCCCCACAGCACCGCCCCGGTCCGCACCCCGGCCGCCCGGCCCGATTTCATGTCATGAATGCTGTCTCCTACATATATGGATGTCGCCGCGGCGGCGCCGAGCCCGCGCAGCGCGACCTCAATCGGCTCGGGGTGCGGCTTGGGATTCTCCACCTCGTCCGCACCGACGATCAGGTCCATCGCATCCTCCAGCCCCACCAGCTTGAGTCCCCGCAGCGCCCCCGAGCGGTTCTTGCTCGTGACCAGCGCGGTGCGGAGCCCCGCGCGCCGGATCGTCCGCACCACCTCCACCACGTCGGGATACGCCGTCACCATCGCGTCGTGGTGGTTGAGGTTGTACTCGCGATACGTCGCGATCATCGCCTCGAGCTTGTCCGGATCGTCGGACCAGTGGCGAAACTGCACCCGGAGCGGCGTCCCGATCCCCGCCAGCCAGTGGGCGTCACTCTTGGGCGGCAGCGCGTGCGCGGCCAGCGTGTGGTGGTAGCTGTCGAGAATGAGCCGGATGGAGTCGATCAGCGTCCCGTCGAGGTCGAACATCACGGTGGTGATGGGTGGCATGCGCGGAAGCTAGCGACCCTCGCACCTCGCCTCCACCACCAGCAGTCCGATCAGCTCGACCCGCGTGACCAGAGGCTTCGGTGCGACGGCCGGCAGCTTCGCCAGGGTCGCCAGCAGCATCCGGTTCGAAAGCTCGCGCCAGCCGGCCACGAGCTGCCTCTCACCCGCGGTGTGGCCCCTTCGCAGCAGAGCCAGCCCGCGTTCCAACAACTCGATCTGCTCTTGATCGCGCCGCTCTACCGCTTGCCGGGCAAGCGCGAGCAACCGGCGGATTGTCGCGCGACTGCTGGGATCGCTGCGCAGTCGGGAGCCTTGAAGGGTCCGTAACGCTGCGCGAACCGGCCCCGCCAGACTCCTGAGCAGCATCCGCACGGTGGCTCGGCAAGGCGCTCGCGCAGCAGCCGCGACTGCGACTTCGCCGAGCAAGGGAAAGATCCTGGAGAGCTCGTCCGACCAGCCCTTCCGCTCCCGCGCCAGCACGATGCGGTGCTCGCTGCCGTCGGCGAGCACAATACGGAACCCTGCCACCGCACCCGCCACCGGCCCACGACTCAGCGCGATTCCCTCGGTCGCTGGCACGCGGTTCCAGCGCGCCGCGAGCTCTGCCCGGAGCCGCCACGGTGCCTCGGTTCCGCGGCCCAGTCCCAGCCACTGCGGTAATTCGGACTTCAGGTCGAGGATCTGTTCGCGGTGCAACGCCCGCTCGAGCGACATCGGTGGCAGCAGCCGGATGACCTCGACCGAAGCCGTGCGCGAGCCCAGCCGCAACGCGCGGCCGCTGCGTTGCTCGAGCCGCACCGCGGTCCAGGGCAGGTCGTAGTGCACCACGCGCTGGATCAAGGGCAAGTCCAGCCCCTCGGCCGCGACATCCGTTGCGAGCAACAGCGTCGGTTTCGGGATGCCGTTGCCGGAGCTGCTGCGGAACCAGTCGAGCACCACGTCGCGGGGAAGCCGGGCCGCGCCGAGTCCCGAGGCCTGCCCGGTGCACCAGGCGACGCGCGCGCCGAGCTGCTGCCGGAGCTGGCTCACGGTCGCGGTCGCCTGCGTGAATACCAGCGTCGGTTTGTCGTCGAGCAAGCCGCGCAGGCATTCGAGCTTCCGATCCGGGCCGGCAGCCCAGTCGCGCGCGCGGCGGTCCAGCCCTTCCACGGCCTCGAGATCCTCGAGGGCCAGCTCGCCGATCTCCAGTTCCTCGCCGAGCAGCGGCCAGAGCACCAGCTGATGCTGCTCCGGTCCGACCATGCGCCGGATGGCCTCGCGGGTTAGTATCCGGCCCGCTGCCGCGGCATCGCGGGCCTGGAGCAGCAAGCCGCGATAGCGCGAGAGCGCCGCGGCGATGGCCGCGGGACTCGAGCCGAGCGCGCCGAGCAGCGTGGTCCTGAGCAGGCTCGCCACCGGCGGCGCCCGCGACAGCGCCAGCCGCTCCACTCCCTGATACAGCGTCTCGTATCCGGCGTCGCCGCTAACACGCAGCTCCCGATCCCGAGCCGTCGGCAGCGCCGCCGAGCGGTCCTCTCCGGTGATAACCAGATGCGCCAAGGCACCGAGCGAGGCCCCGCCGAGCTCCGTGAGCCTCACGATGCCGGTCCAGGTCAGCGCGTCGCTCCGCACGAACAGTCCCAGCTGATGGCCCAGATCCTCGAGGCGATTGACCACGGGCGTGGCGCTGAGCAGGAGGCCGGTGTGCCCGACGCACCACGGCAGCAGCGTGCGGTAGCGCCGCGTCCCCGGCGTGCGCAAGCGGTGACTCTCGTCCACCACCACGAAGCGTTCCGTCCACGCGGGCAGCCGGCCTCGGCTCA
>CAYNNS010000127.1:0-7998 GCA_964398345.1 uncultured Gemmatimonas sp.
AGCTGAGCCCGCGCAGCGACCTCTACGCGCTGGGCTGTGTGAGCTACGAGATGCTCACGGGCGAGCCGCCGTTCAGCGGGACGACGGCGCAGGCGATCGTCGCCCGCGTGTTGACCGAGACGCCGAGGCCGATTGCTCCCCAGCGGCGCACGGTGCCGGAGCACGTGGAGGTCGCGGTGCTCACCGCGCTGGAGAAGCTGCCGGCGGACCGGTGGGCGAGCGCGCAAGAATTCGTGGCTGCGCTGGAGGGGAGGGCGCCAGTGCTGCGGAGCGGCAAGGTGAGCGCAGCGAGAGCAGTTGCTGCCCCTCGGCCCCTCCGCCCCTCTGTCCTGCTTCCCTGGGCGCTCGCTGCGCTGGGGACCGCGGTGGCGGGCTGGGCCTTGCTGCGCAACCCGGTTGTCGCCGTTCACCCGGTGATCCGCTACGCGCTGACCCCTCCTGGAGACCTCAGGGTGCTCGATGTCGGCGGGCCACCGGTCGCGGTCACTCCCGACGGGTCGAAAATCGTTTTTGTGGGGCGACCGACCCCGAATCAACCATCGCACTTATTGGTGTGGGACCTTTCCGGTAGCCCACCCGTTGGGCTGCCGGGGACGGACTTCGCCACCTGGCCGTTTGTCTCTCCCGATGGGAAGTGGGTGGGGTTCCTCGCCAGCGGCGTGCTCAAGCGCATCCCGATCGAAGGCGGCAGCGTCATCACCATGGGAAACGCCGGCACCGACCGGACCATTCAGGCGGTCGGAAGCTTCCGGGGCGCGACCTGGACCGACAAAGGAGAAATCGTCTACGCCACTTCCACGGGAATGTGGCGTATAGCCGTTGAGGGTGGCGCCGCGCGCGCCTTCGAGCTCGACACCCGCAACGGTGGCTCGGTCGGTCCCCGGACCACCGCGTTCTTTCCCGAGGCGCTGCCCGGCGGTGAGGCGGTACTCGCGACGCTGGGTTCCCCGGCCTCGCCCCGTCCGCTGGAGCTGGCGGTGGTTTCGCTCCGGGACGGCAGGACCACGCTGCTCGGACAGCTCGGCAGTAACCCGCACTATGTCGAGCCGGGTTTCATCGCCTACACCGTAGCCGACGGCATGCTGCTCGGCGCGAAGTTCGATGCGCGGAGCAGGAAGCTGACCGGGCAGCCGCGCCCGATCGCCGAAGGGATGAGTATCGGTACCGCGGGAGTCGCGAAACTGGACATCGGCCGCGGGGGCACCGTGGTGTATTTCGAGGGCCTGGTGCAGGAGCAGCGCCAGCTGCTGCGGGTCGACCGCCGCGGCGTGAGCAAGCCGCTCGACGCCCCCACGCGCAACTATAACGGGCCCCGGATCTCCCCCGACGGACGTCGGATCGCGGTGGCGATCGGTGCCGTGCCTAACCCGCCGATGGACATCTGGATCTACGATTTGGCCGTCGGTACGCTCACCCGCCTTACCTCGGACTCCACCTCCGTCCACCCGGAGTGGACGGCCGACGGGAAGCGCGTGATCCACCGGCGGGCGACGGGGAACTACAAGGCCATGGCGACGACGCCGGACGGCTCGCGACCCCCGGACTCGCTCTATGGGACCGCGGCGGACCTCTGGGAAACGCTGCCCACCCGGAGCGGCGATACTCTGATCACTCGCGAGCTGACCTCGCCGGAAAACGATCGCGACCTGATGCTGGTACCCCTGAAACCGCCCGGGCCCGCCGTGCCATTCGCCGCCGGGCCGCGGATCCAGGCCATGCCGGCATTGTCACCCGACGGCAAATGGCTGGCGTATGCGTCCGACGAGGCGGGCAGCTTCGAGGTGTACATCAAGGCATTCCCGGGACCGGGACCCCGTTATCAGGCCTCGGTCGGGGGTGGCGACTCGCCCCGCTGGAATCCGCGCGGGGGCGAGCTGTTCCTCCTCTCCAGGGATTCGCTTGTCGCGGTGCCCGTCCGCGAATTCGGTGCGACACTGGAGCTGGGCCGGGGCAAGGCGCTCTTCGCCAATCGCTTTGCGTCGCTCAACTACCATGCGTCCTACGACGTGTCGCCCGACGGAACCTGGTTCGTGTTCGTCGGAGGCACGGGCGCCGCTTCCAACATCGGCTTCCGCGTCGTGCTGAACTGGTTCGAGCAACCGTGACACGCTCGCTGCCGGTCCTGCTTGTTCTGGCCGGAGGCGCTCTCAACGTCTCGGCCCAGACCGCGGCGCCAACGGCGAGCCCGCGGTCGGGGTTTGCCCCGGATCGCCTGACCCGGATCGACAAGTTCCTCCAGCAGGCGGTAGATAGCAGCTGGATCGCGGGTGCGGTCGGCCTCGTGCTGCGGGACGGGCGCGTGGCTTATCAGCGCGCCGTCGGCTGGTCCGACCGCGAGGCCAAACTGCGCATGACTACCGATGCGGTGTTCCGCATCGGGTCGCAATCCAAAGCCCTGACCAGCGTCGCGATTCTGCAGCTCGTGGAAGAGGGCAAGCTGGCGCTCACTGATCCGGTGTCCCGTTTCATCCCCACGTTCGCGAAGACCACCGTCGCCGTCCGGACCGACACCGGCCGCGCGATCGTGCCCGCGAAGCGCGCGATCACCATCCGCGACCTGCTGACCCACACCGCCGGGATCTCCTACGGCATCGGCTCGCTCGTCGGGCCGCTCTACGAAGCCAAAGGGCTCGGCCCCGCCGCCGGCTGGGGCTGGTACACCGCCGACAAGGACGAGCCGATCTGCAACACCATGGAACGGCTCGGTACCCTGCCGTTCATCGCCCAGCCGGGGGAGGCCTTTGTCTACGGCTACAACACCGACATCCTCGGTTGCGTGGTGGAGCGCGCGTCGGGAGTTCCGCTCGACGAGTATTTCAAGAGCCGGATCACCGGGCCGCTCGGCATGCACGACACCGAGTTCTTCCTGCCCGGGAATCAGCGGGTTAGGCTGACGACCGTCTACGCCAGCGACAGCACCGGCCACGCCTTGCGCGCGCCCGATACCCCGCGCGGCCAGGGCGACTACGTGGATGGCCCGCGCAAGAGCTTCTCCGGGGGCGCCGGGTTGCTCTCCACCGCCCGCGACTACGCGCGCCTGCTCGAAGCGCTGCGCAAGGGCGGCGAGCTCGACGGCGCCCGCATCCTCGCGCCACACAGCGTCGACCTGATGACCACCAACCAGGTCGGGACCCTCTACGACCCGAACGGCCAGGGCTTCGGGCTGGGCTTCCGCACCACGGACCGCTACGGCTCCTACGGCATGACCTCGGTGGGCAGCTTCAGCTGGGGCGGAGCGTACGGCAGCATCTACTGGGTCGATCCGAAGGAGCGATTGGTAGGGGTATTGATGATCCAGCTGATCCGCAACGGCACCGATGTCAATATGAAATTCCCCACGCTGGTCTATCAGGCGCTGCTGCAACGGTGACGACGGCACGCCTGACCTCGGCACTCGCCGACCGCTACCGGATCGAGCGCGAGCTAGGCCAGGGCGGCATGGCGACGGTCTATCTCGCCCACGACCTCCGCCACGATCGCCCCGTCGCCATCAAGGTGCTGCACCCCGAGCTCGCCGCCGCGTTAGGCAGCGAGCGCTTCCTGAGCGAGATCAAGACCACGGCAAAACTGCAGCATCCCCACATCCTGCCGCTGCTCGATTCCGGCGATGCCGACGGGATGCTCTTCTATGTGATGCCGTACGTCAGCGGGGAGACCCTGCGCGGCCGCCTCGAACGCGAGCACCAGCTCCCCATTGCCGACGCGCTCCGCATCGCCAGGGAAGTGGCCGACGCGCTCGGCGCCGCCCATGCGCTCGGCATCGTGCACCGCGACATCAAACCCGAGAACATCCTGCTCCAAGGCGGTCACGCGCTCGTCGCCGACTTCGGTATCGCGCTGGCGGTGCAGCAGGCGGGCGGCCACCGCATGACCCAGACCGGGCTCTCGCTCGGCACCCCGCAGTACATGAGCCCCGAGCAGGCCCTCGGGGAACGAAGCGTCGATTCGCGCTCCGACGTGTACGCGCTGGGTGCGGTGACCTACGAAATGCTGACCGGCGAGCCGCCGTTCACCGGACCCACCGTACAGGCGATCGTCGCCAAGCTGATGGCCGATCCGCCGCGGCCGCTCACCGAGCTTCGCAAATCGGTTCCGGCCCACGTCGAAGCCGCGGTGCTGGCCGCGCTGGAGAAAGTCCCCGCCGACCGCATCGCGAGCGCCGGAGCTTTCGCCGCCGCGCTCGACGACGCCGGCTTCGGGGCAACCGGAGTAACCCGCAAATCTCCGCGCCGCAAACCCGCGGCAGCGGGCGTTCAACGGCGCTGGCTGCTGCTCGCGGTCGGACTCAATGTGGTGTTGCTCACCGCAGTGCTGCTCGCCTTCGTGCGCCGGCCGGCGCCGTCCGGCCTGAGCCGCCAGCACGTCCTGCTCTGGCGCCAGCGCATCCCGTTTCCGCTCGCTCCCGGCGCCAGATTCGTCGGGATTCAGGCCGCCATCGCGCCGGACGGCTCCAGCATCGTCTACATCGACTCGACGGCAGCCGGCTGGATGCTGCTGCGGAAGCTGCGCGGCGCTGGCGAGGCGACGCCGCTCGCGGGCACCGAGGGCGCCGTCTCCCCCTTCTTCTCGCCGGACGGTGCCTGGATCGGATATCTCTCTCTCGACCTCAAGCTGAAGAAGGTGCCGCTATCCGGGGGTGGCTCGATCACCCTGGCGAATGACGTCACCGCCGACACCAAGGCCGCCGCCTGGCTGGATGACGGCACCATTGTCTATGGCGGTAATTTCTCCGGAGCCCTGAAACGCATCTCGGCAGACGGGGGCAGCTCGAAAGCCTTGAATCTTCCGGACCGCCTCGGCAACGCCGCGCAGATCTGGCCCCTGCCCGGCAGCCGCGGCTTCCTCTTTACCGACTGTCCCGGCAATTGCGCCGTCGGCTCCTCAATCCAGGTGTATGATTTCGCCGCCGACAGCGCCCGCCAGCTCGTTGCTGACGCCGCCGGTGCCTGGTACGCGCCTGAGACGGCGCAGCTGCTCTACACCAGCCGCGACGGCGGGCTCTTCGCGATGGGATTCGATGCGAAGCGACTTGTCCTGCGCTCGGGAGCCGTGCCGGTGGTCGACGACGTCGAGCCGCAGGCCTTCACGCTCTCGGCATCGGGAGACGCATTATACTCGACCGGCTCGGCGGCGCGTACTCGAGCCGAGCTGGTTTGGGTAACCCGCAATGGCCAGGCAACGCCGGTCGACTCCACCTGGCAGGGCCGCTTCGAGTACCCCGCGCTTTCTCCCGACGGGAAGGCCCTGGCGATCAGCCTGCGTGACAAGACCACCGACCTGTGGATCCGCCGCGGCGACGGCTCGAAGCTGAAGCTCAATGCGGCCGGCTCCGCCAACTGGCGCGCGTCCTGGCTGCCCGACGGCCGTGCCCTCACGTTCGTCTCGGTTGGTAACCAGAACGATCAAAACGATGTGACGGTCTACGAAGCGCGCAGCGATGGAGGCGCGCCGCCCGTGCTGCTGCAGAAGGGCCAGTTCGGAATCTGGGAGGCCGAGGTCTCGCGTGACGCGCAGTGGCTGGTCTTGCGCCTCGACGAAGGGGTCGCCAATTCCAATCTCCGTTTCCGGCGCCTCTCGGGAGATACGACGCTCAAGCCGCTCCTGGTCGACCCGACCCAGACGCTCTGCATTGCGCTTTCGCCCGATGGGCACTGGCTCGCCTACACGTCGAACGAGACCGAAGGGCGCTACGAGATCTATGTCGCGTCCTTTCCTGACTTCAAGACCAAGCGCCTGATGTCCTCCGGGGGCGGCACCGAGCCTCGCTGGTCGCGGAATGGCCGCGAGCTCTACTGGGTGAGTCAGGGACAGTTAATGGCAGCGGCGGTGCCAGCGGGGCCGGGCTTCGCTCCCGGCGTGCCGCACACGCTCTTCTCTCTGGATGGTTACCGCCGGGCGCGCAATCACCAGCAGTACGACGTGGCGCCCGACGGCCGTTTCGTGATGATCCGGGAGCCGGCGCCCTCGCCCGGCGCCGTCTACGTCGAGGGCTGGCTGGCGGAGCTCAAGGCCAAAGTCAAACGGTGACGTCCTAGGGCACCATCGGGTTCCCCAGGTGCCGCTTCACCCAGTCCACCCACAACCGGATCCGCTCTTTCGCATTCACCGGATCGGACGACGCGTGCGTCCTCCCCGCAAAGCCGATGAACTCCGCCTCCACCCCGTTGTCCTTCATCGCGTGATACAGCGCGAACGCCTGCGTGGGCGGGACCCGGAAATCTTCCATATTAGCCATGACCAGCGTCGGTACCTTGATCTTCGTCGCGTAGGTGATCGGTGACTGCTCGCGATACGCCTTGGCCCGGCCCTCGGTCCAGGGGGAGCCGCCGAAGGTGTAGCGGATCCCGATGTTGCCGTCGCCGAAGTTGTACATGTCCTCCCAGTTGGTCACCGGTGCGCCCGCCATCGCCGCCTTCCATTCATCGGGATAGTTCCCGATCAGCCAGCTCGTCATGTAGCCGCCGTACGACCAGCCGGTGACCGCGGTCTTGCCGCGATCGACGTAGGGACGCGCTCGGAGCATTGTCACGCCCGCCATCACGTCGCGGCCGGGACCGGCGCCGGCGTCGTTCAGAATCGCCGCTTGATACGCGTTGCCGAGGTTGTCGCTGCCGCGATAGTTTGGCTGGAAAACGATCCCGCCCTCCGCCGCCATGAGCTGTGCAAGCGAGCTGAACGAGAGCTTCGACGCGCTGGTCGGACCGCCGTGAATCAGCAGTACCAGCGGATACTTCTGCTGTGGCGAGAAGCCCGGCGGATAGGCGACCACGCCATCGGCCTCGTAGGCATCGGACTTCCAGGTCACCCGCTCGAGCTTGCCCCACCCCACGTCCTTTGCCCAGGCGTTGAACTCGGTGAGCCGCCGCGGCTTGGCCTCCGGCGTATCGAGCACGTACAGCTCGGAGGGACGATCGGGGGCCGTCGCCGCGAAGGCGATGACCGGGCTCTTCGCCGCGACCGCGATGTCGTAGCCGAACGCGCCGTTGACGACCAGCTCGCCGGTGTCCACCCGGCGCGGCGCGCCCTCGACCGGCACGATCCAGACGCCGACCGAGGTCTTGTCGTTACCGGCCACCAGCAGCGACTTGCCGTCCGGCATCCACACCGCGCCGAAGAGGTTGCGGTCCAGGCTGCGGGTGAGGCTCTTGCCTTCGCCGCCCGTCGCGGGCGCCAGGTAGACCTCGTTGCCGTAATTGAGATCGAACCGCCCGTCGCGCGGGTACCAGTATGCTACCGAGCGGCCGTCCGGGGAGAACACCGGGTTATTCTCGAAGCGCCGCGCCGAGGTCAGCGAGCGGATCGCCCCGCTGGCCACGTCGACCAGCTGGACGTGAACCGAGTCGAGCCGCCCCGACTGGGGCGCCGGCACCGCGGCGAACGCGATGCTCCTGCCGTCCGGCGACCAGGCCAGCCCGGAAGGTGGGCTGCCCGGCGGCAGCACGAACTCCAGCGACCAGGTTCCGCTGGTGAGCCGCTTCTCCCTGGCACTCGAGCCGGTCTCGATCAGCCAGATGTGCTGCGGCTGGAGATTCTGCCGCAGAAAGAGATCCTGGTCGCCGACCTTGAAGGTGGTGAGGAACTTCGCCTCGCCTTCCTTCTTGGGCGCTTCGTCGGTTGCCGCGAACGCGATCGCCCCGCCATCGGGCCGCCAGCTGAACTGCTCCACGCCCGTCGCGTGCGCCGTGAGCCGCCGGGTTTCGCCGCCGCTCATCGGCAGCAGCCACACCTGCATCGCCCCGTCGGTGTCGGGAGAGAGGAATGCCAGGGTCCTGCCGTCGGGGGAGAACCTGGCGCCCGCGACGGTTTTCCTCTCGAAGGTGAGCTGCCGGGCGGTGCCGGTCGCCACGTCCACCGCGAACAGCTCGGATTCGTTGTGGTCGGTCTGATAATTGGGCCGGGTTACGCTCACCACGGCGGTCCTGCCGTCGGGGGCCAGTTCGCCCCGGCCCACCCCCCCCATCCGGCGCAACCCGTCGAGGGCTAAGGACCTCCGGGCCG
>CAYNNS010000127.1:8008-8859 GCA_964398345.1 uncultured Gemmatimonas sp.
CCGTCTGGGGCGGGGTTCGACCCGGCAGACGCCGGGTATGCGGCGCACGCCGCCGAGGGTGAAGGGCGGCTGGGGGGCGAGGGGAGTCGCGGCGATAAGCGACGGGAGGTTCGAGCGGCGCATGGCTAGTCCAGGATTGGAAGCCCACCAAACTTACCTCCAAGAACGACTCACCCTGACCCCGGAACTCGCGAGGCCGTAGATTCCCGCCGTGTCCCGCGCAAAACCTCTCGCCCTGCTCTCCGCCCTGGCGCTGACGGCGCCGCTCGTGGCCCAGAGCCCCGTCGACTTGTCCGGGACCTGGGTTGCCCGGTGGGGCAACCAGCAGCGGATCGACGTCATTACCCAACAGGGCTCGAGCCTCGGCATCCGCCGGACCATCATCCAGGGCGGCGACACCACGGTCTACCACTACAGGTATGCGATCGACGGCAAGCCGCACGTCAACCACATCAACGATCTCGAGTACTCGACCGTCCTGCACTGGGAAGCCGCGTCGCTGGTGCTGTTTACCCGGGCGGAAGACTACTTCACCCAGTCGGACTGGATGGCGCTCTCCCCCGACGGCAGCAAGCTGACCGTGGTGCGGGTGACCCACGATCTCGAGTCGCACGACCTGGGGTTCTTCCAGTTCGACTACGTCCGGCAGCACTGAACCGCGCGTGACCGACACCGTTGCGCGTCTCGCCACGGCCCTGGCGGACCGCTACCGCATCGAGCGGGAGCTGGGCCAGGGCGGCATGGCGACCGTCTACCTCGCCCACGACCTCAAGCACGACCGCCAGGTCGCGCTCAAGGTTCTCCACCCCGAGCTCGGCGCCGTCATCGGCGCCGAACGCTTTCTCCAGGAG
>CAYNNS010000128.1:0-8764 GCA_964398345.1 uncultured Gemmatimonas sp.
ACCTCGCTGCTCAAGATGGCCGACCTCAACCTGGTCCAGGTCCGCACGCTGGTCGACGAGACCGACATCGGCAAGATCAAGCCGGGCATCGGCGCGACGGTCACCGTCAATTCCTATCCCAACCAGCCGTTCAACGGCGAAGTGCTCAAGATCGAGCCGCAGGCCGAGACGTCGCAGAACGTCACCATGTTTCCGGTGCTGATCCGGATTCAGAACCAGGCGGGGCTGCTCAAGCCCGGCATGAACTCCGACGTGGAGATGCACATCGGCCGGCGCGACAGCGTGCTCGCGGTGCCCAACGCGGCGCTCCGCACCACGCGCGACGTGGGGAGTGCCGCGCAGGTCCTCGGCATTCCCGATGAGCGGCTCAAGACCCTGCTCACCGACGCACAGAAGCGGCGCGATTCGCTGCGCGCGGCGCTGGCGGCCAACCGTCCGCACAGCGACACGGTCAAGGTCGATACGATTGCCAAGAAGCCTGCCGGTGAGACGTACGCCATGCCGGGTGGTCGGGAAATCCAGCTGCCGCCAGGGGTCACCGCCAAGCAGGTCGAAGCGATCTTCGCCAAGTTCCGGACTCGCGAGCAGCGGACGCCGGCCGAGGACGCGATCATGCAGAAGCTCCGCGAGAGCGGCGCGTTCGGCGGAATGGGTGGAGGTGGCGGAGGTGGCGGAGGTGGCGGTGGGCGCGGCGGCTTCGGCCGCCAGCGCGGTGGCAGCGACTTCCAGTTCGGCGGCGACTACATCGTCTTCGTGCGCCGCAACAACGAGCCGATTCCGGTCTACATCCGCACCGGCCTCACCGACCTGGACTACAGTGAAGTGGTGAACGGGCTCAGCGACAAGGATTCCGTGCTGGTGCTGCCGAGCGCCAGCCTGGTGCAGTCGCAGGCCGAGGCGAAGAGCCGCGCGGCGGCATTCGGTGGCGGGTTAGTCCCCGGCACCACCGCCCAGCCCACGGCGGGCGCTCGTCCCGCCGGCGGTGGCGGAGGTGGTGGCGGTGGCCGGCCGCCCGGGGGCGCCCGGCCATGATGATCGGCGAAACGGTCAAGGTGGCGTTCCGCAGCCTCTTCGACCATCCGCTCCGCGCGCTGCTCACCATGCTGGGCATCATCATCGGCGTGGGCGCGGTGATCGCCGTCGTCGCGATCGGGACGGGCGCGCAGCGCAAGATCGAGGCGCGGATCCAGGCCCTCGGAGCCAACCTGCTCACCATCGTGCCCGGCCAGTCGTTCATGATGGGCCGCGCCAGCGACGTGCGGGTCAGCCTGACGGTGGACGACGCCGCGGCCCTGGCGCAGGACGCCCACTTGCTGAGCGCGGTCGAGCCCGAGATGCAGCGCTCGCTGCAGGTGAAGTACGAGAACAAGAACTTCAACATCAACATCCTCGGCGCGACCCCGAACTTCGTTCAGGTCCGCAACTACACCGTCACCGCCGGGACGATGTTCACCCAGGGCGACGATGGCGCCCGGCAGCGCTATGCGGTGCTGGGCTCGGCCGTGCCGCCGATGTTCAATGCCAACCCCGCCGCAATGATCCATCAGACGATCTACATCCGCGGGCAGTCCTTCGAGGTGATCGGCATCCTCAGCGAGAAGGGCACCCAGGGCGGATTCATGAACCCCGATGAGCAGATCGTCATCCCGCTCAGCACGGCCCGCTACCGCATCTTCGGTACCGACCGGCTGCGCTCCGTCGGCGTGCTGGTGCGCGAGGGCACGTCGCTCGACGAGGGTATGGTGGACATCGAGCGCGTGCTGCGCCGCCAGCACAAGATCCGCCCCGGCGCGGACAACGATTTTCAGATTCGCAATCAGCAGGACATCCTGAGCACGCAGCAGGATACGGCCGACATCTTCAAGAAGCTGCTGACCGGCATCGCGCTGGTGTCGCTCGCCGTCGGCGGCATCGGCATCATGAACATCATGCTGGTCTCCGTCACGGAGCGCACCCGCGAAATCGGCGTGCGCAAGGCGCTCGGCGCGAGCCGCGCCAATGTGCTGCTGCAGTTCCTGATCGAAGCGCTGGTGCTCTGCCTCACCGGTGGAGCGCTGGGCATCTCCTTCGGCGCGCTCACCGCCTGGGCGCTCAAGCACTGGGGCGGCTGGGATACCGTCGTCGTCCCGGAATCCGTGGCGGTCGCCTTCGGCGTCAGCGCCCTGGTCGGCTTGATCTTCGGACTCTGGCCTGCCTGGCGGGCCGCGGCACTCAACACCATCGACGCGCTGCGCTACGAGTAGAGCTATCAGCGGGTAGCTTACACCGATGCGCAGCCTGATCGTCGGAACCGGCAGGGCCGTCCCCGCCCGCGTCGTCACCAACGCCGACCTCAGCGCCCGGATGGACACGTCCGACGAGTGGATCCGTACGCGCACCGGAATCGCCGAGCGCCACTGGATCGAGCCGGGCGAGCGTGGCGTCGAGCTTGGCAAGCAGGCCGCGCTGCAGGCGCTGGCGAGCGCGGGCCTCGCGTCCACCGACCTCGAGGCGATTCTCTACGCAACCTCCACCCCCGACCACTTTCTCCCCGGTAACGGCGTCTACCTCCAGCGCGAGCTGGGCATCACCGCGACCATCCCCGCGATCGACATCCGTATGCAATGCGCGGGGTTCGTCTTCGCGCTGTCGATCGCCGACGCCTATATCCGGACCGGCGCCTTCCGCCGCGTGCTGGTCGTGGGCCAGGAAATCCAGTCGACGCGGATGGAGGTGTCAACCGAGGGCCGTAACACGGCGGTGATCTTTGCCGACGGAGCGGGCGCCGTCATCCTGAGTGCTACCGAGGAGAGCCATCGCGGCATCCTGGCCTTCGACCTGCACGGTGACGGGAGCCATGCCGAAAAGCTCTGGGTGGAAGGCCCCGGCTGCCTGGTGCGTCCCGAGCAGTGGCCCGCCGAGCTCGCCGAGGGACGCTACTGGCTCAAGATGGACGGCCGCGAAGTGTTCCGGCACGCCGTGATGCGGATGCCCGAGTCGGTGCGCACCGCGCTTGAGCGCGCCGGAAAAACGGTCGAGAACATCGCGCTGCTGATCGCCCACCAGGCGAATCTCCGGATCTCCGAAGCGGTGCAGAAGGAGCTGGACCTCACCGACGCGCAGAGCTACAACAACATTCAGCGCTACGGCAACACCACCGCGGCCACGATCCCCATCGCGCTCGATGAATGCGCCCGGGCCGGCCGGCTCAAACCAGGCGATCTTGTGGTGCTGACGGCTTTTGGGTCGGGATTCGTCTGGGGCTCCTGCGTGCTGGAATGGTAGGCTCGAAACCTCTCAGGGGAGCGTTTCGTACTGAAACAGCCTGAAAACTCGAGGAACGACCATGATACTCCACACCATCGTGACCATCGCTGCGGTGACCATCGCTGCCGTGAGCGGCGTTCTGGCTTTCGGATTTGCACGCGGCTTTGTGCGCCGGAGACTGCGCTTCGTGGATGCGGCGCGCTCGCCGCTGACCCCGATCATCGCCGCAGGAGTCGGCCTGCTGGTGGCCGCTCCCTTTACGCTCTTGCCGCTGATTACCGGGGCGACCGTGGCGGTGGTGGGACTGGGCGCCGGGCTGGGCGCTCGCAGTGGAGCGGTGGCGCTACGACGGGGAGACGTTTGAAGGCGACCGGTGACCGGTCACCGGTCACCGGTCACCGGTTACTTTGTTCTCATGCCGACGATCAGCTGCGCCCGCTGCTGCCTGACGCGCGACCAGCAAGCCTTCCCTCCGTTTCCCAACGCCCTCGGCCAGCGGGTCTTTCAGGAAATCTGCGCGGTATGCTGGTCGGAATGGCTCAAGCTGCAGCAGCAGCTCATCAACCATTACGCCCTGAATCTCCGCGAGCCGAAAGCGCGGGAATTCCTGCTGCAGCAGATGGAGCAGTTCCTCCTTACCAGCGCGCCCCGAGCCTGAACACCACGTCGACCGCGGGTCCGCTCGGCTCGAGGTCCTCGACCAAGCCAAAAATCCATTCCGGCCCCCGCTTGAAACGCAGCATACCGCCGAGATCCAGCGAGAGCTCGCGAGCGTCGAGTCCCTGGGTTCCGGTGTCGTGGTAATACGCGGAGTGATAGATGAGGTTGCTGTAGGCATGCAGGGCCCCGGTGATCCGCATGCGCACGCCCTGGGTCACCATGAGAAAGGTGGTGTGTTCGCGGTCTTTGAGGTCGCCGTGCGTGGGTGTGTAGCCCGCGCCCAGGGTGCCCTCGTAAATGAAACGCTTGCCGAATTCGCTGCGCAGCGTCGTGGTGCCGTTGAACGACATCCGGCCGCGACGGTAGCCCGCGGGTGAGCTCGAGGTGGGGAGCGTCAGCGACAGCGCGCTCTGCCAGTGGCGCGAATGGCGCAACCCGGCGCCGAGGCGCACGTCGCCGAGAAACCCCGAGGACTTGTCGTAGCGATAGCTCGGCCCGTTCGTGAAATCGATCTGATAGGCGAACTGGTTCTTGGGCCGGAGCTCGCGCGCTTTCAGGTGAACGCCGAGCAGGCTGTGGTACCAGTTGAGGAAGCCGTCGAGAAAACCGTCGTAGGACCCGTTGAAGCTGCCCTCCGCCAGCAGGAAGGCCTTGCTCCCGAGCATGCGGGTGATGCCGACCTTGGTGCTCAGCACCTCTGCATCGAGCAGGTAGGTCACGTGGTCGAGAATGATCGCGTACTCGATGATGCTGGCGTAGTCGTTGCTGATGCTCCAGTGCCACTTCCGCCCCGGCTCCAGATACGGCAGGGTGCTGAGTCCGCTGCGGGAGGACGCCACGGGATTGATCGGGGCGTACTGGGGCAGGCCCTGCGCCCCCGCAGGTGCTGCCAGCACGAGGCCGAGGCAGCCGGCGAGCAGTCTGAGCCGGGGGGTCACTCGGCCGGCTCCGGGTTGGCACGCAGCCAGGCGATGGTGTCGCGCAGCGTTTCATCGCCCGGTCTGCTGTGATAGTCCAGCTCTCCGGCGTAGTCGGAACGGGTTCCCCAGTAATGTGCGGCCATTTCCACGAGACTCGGCTCCGGTAACAGGGTCAGACCCAGCCTTGCATTGAGTGTGGCGAGCAGCCACGCGGGACGGAAGGGCAGGGTGAGGCGCGGCGCGCGACCGTCCGCGAGTGCGGCGACGCGCCGGTAGAACTCGTGCAGCGAGCAGATCGTTCCCGGGAGGTGGTACACCGGCCGGGCCGTCGGCAGCTCCATGGCACGAAGCAGAGCCGCGGCGACGTCCCGCACGTCGGCGAAGTGCATCCCGCCCCGGATCAGGAACGGGATCCTGCCGCGCAGATAGCGGCGGATGTAATTGGTGGACCGGAAGCGGTGGTCGCCCGGGCCGAGCAGGACCGGGGGCCGGACGATCACCAGATCCACGCCGAGCTCGGCCGCGAGGCTCCGGGCTTCGCGCTCCGCCAGGACCTTGGAGCGATAGTAGGGCCAGCCCTTCACCTCCTGCTCGCAGTAGGGCGCCGCTTCGTCGGCGGTTTCGCCTTCGCTCCGGAAGCAGCCGACGGTGCCCGAGCTCGACACGAAGACCAGGCGGGCGCGGTGGCGTGCCGCGAACCGCACCAGGTGCAGCGTGCCGGTGACGTTGGTCCGGTGCACCAGCTCCGCGTCGCGGCGATGGTGCCGCACCAGCGCGGCGAGGTGGAAGATGCCCGCCAGCCCGTCGAGCGGCGGCGCGCCGGTCCAGGCGTCGGGCTCGGTGACCGAGCCGGAGAGCGGGCGAACCCGGGTTAGGGTCCGCGTCCAGCTCAGCCGCTGCCACTCCCCGGGGTCGCGCACCAGGGCGAGCAGCGGCCGCGGGCTGCCGCTCTGCGCGATGGCCTCGAGCAGGTGGCGGCCGAGAAAGCCGCTCGCCCCCGTGATCAGCCAGGGGGCGGAGGAGGGCGGGCCGCCGCTCAAGCGACCGACTCGCGCTCGCGAACTCGACCGGAAGGAAAGAGCGTCCGGTGCAGGCGGGTCAGCCGCTCGTCACCGGTGCCGTCGCTCTCGAACCAGTGGGCGAACTGGTGGCGCAATCCCGCGGCGATCCGGGGATCGAGATTCGGGGGCGGCGCGAGCGCGCTGTCGAGTACCCTGCCGCCGCGGGATTCGATTGCGTGGCGCAGCCCGGCCGGGTCGAGCCCCTCGATGGGGTGGCCCGCGAGATAGGCCTGCAGATGGAAGGTCGTGGCCACCGTCGCGCCCTCCAGCCGGCGGATGACCTCGTCCCCCACCGCGTGGACGTCGCATTCCCGCGTCAGCGTGACGGGCGTTCCGCACGCGAGGTGGATGCGGCCGAGGTCGATCTTGCCGCGCCAGGCCTTGAAGGCCCAGCCGAGCAGAGCGCGGAGGCGCATGCGGGGCTTGGGGCTCCCGGCGAGCTCCCGGGCAAAGGCGGCCTCTTCGGGAACCCGGTCATAGCTGAACGCCACCGGCAGCAGCGTACAGGTCCGTCCGGTCGCCTGGAGACAGCGCAGTAACCCGCGTTTGGGCGCCAGAAACTCGCGGGTCCGGCTGCGCTGCCCCTCGATGAAGAACTCCAGGGTCTTGCCCTGTTCGATCAGCGCATGCACGCGGCGGGTGAGATCGGGGTCCTCGCGGCCGGTCCCGCGCCGCAGGTAGAACGCGTGCAGCGAGGAGAGGATCCGGCCCAGCAGCGGGATCTTGCCGAACTCGATGGCCGCGGCGATGTGGGGCAGGCGGATACCGAGGTCGGGCCGGGCGAAGCAGAGATAGGAGCAGAGCACGAAGTCGAGATAGCTGCGGTGGTTCGGCACCAGCACCAGGGGTGAGCCCTCCGGTGCGGCGTTGCGCGCCGCCTCGAAAGACGGGATGTCCACCGTGACTTTGTCGGCCGCCCGGCGCAGCAGCTTGATCGTGAGCCACGCCCCGAAGCGGATCCAGAGATTGCCGTCGCGCTGGGTCAGGCTCCAGCGCAAGTCGCTGCCATGGCCCGGATGGCGGCGTCCCGCCATGGTCCACTGGCTGTCGTCGCGGTGCAGGATGTGGCGATAGGTGCCGCGACAGACCGTGGTGATGTAGGCTCCGGCGTCGAAGCTCGACGGCAGCGGCCGCGAGGACGAGAACGCGAAGCTCTGGCAGGTGAAGTAGGGGAACACCCGGTTGAGATAGGCGAGCCGGGCTTTGACCTGGCCGGTGGCGCGGCGCAGGGAGGGGGAGCGCAGCTCCGCCGCGGCGATGGCGACGCGGTGGTGCAGGCTGTCGGCGAGCACGAAGCGCAGCCCCGGTGGCCCCAGGTACTTGACCACGGGACGGCGGTCGACCTGGTGCACCGAATAGAAGCCCAGGATCCGGTCGCCCACGTCGGAGAGCGGCACGGTGCGACCTAACCCGGCGACGGCGTGCCGGATGGTCGGGTGGCTCGCGCGCGGGGTGTCGCCGCATTCCTCCAGCATCCGCGCCGCCACCTCATCCACGGGAATCAGGTCGAGCCGCGTCTCCGGCCGGCCGGCCACCGCGCGGAGGTGGCCCATCCCGATCAGCACGCAGAAGCTCGCGAAGCCCGAGGTGCTGTCGATCCAGCCGGGGAAGGGGTGTTCCCAGGCCGCCGAGATGATGCTGGGCCGGATGATGGCGAGCGGGACCGACTCGGCGCGCTCGATCAGGAGGTGCTCGGCGAGCGACTTGGTGAGAGTATAGGTGTTGGGATGGCCGGAGCGGCGCAGCAGCGTTGCCGCGTCGGCGCTGCCCTCGAGAATGGCGCGGTAGATCTCGGTGGCGGTCCCCGGGAGCGGCGCGAGCACTTCTTCGATCGGCACCGCCTCGCCGGGGTGGGGCGTGACGTACGCGGTCGAGACGTACACCAGCCGCTCGAGCCGCTCGCTGTCGCGCGCCAGCTCCAGCAGGTTCAGGCTGGTCGCGATGTTGGCGCGGGCCGCCTCGGCCAGCGGCAGGTCGAAGCTCACCGAGGCGGCGGCGTGCAGGATGTGGGTGGTGCGGGCGGCGAGCTCGGCGCGGTCGCTCCGGGTTAGGCCCAGCCCGGGCTCCTCCAGGGTCCCCTGCACCACGTTCACGGCGCGGACCCAGTCGGGCGGCAGCCGCGCGAAGCACGCGGAGCCGACCACCTCGCGCCGGAAGCGCTCGGCCGGCTGGCGCTGCTTGCGGGGCCGGATCAGCACGTGCACCCGCGCGACGTCCAGCTCCTCGCGCCGCCGCAGCAGCTCCTCCAGCACCACCTTGCCCAGGAACCCGGTCACGCCGGTCAGCAGAAACTCGCGCGCCATCCCCACCCCTCCCGGACTCAGCCCGCCCGGTGCCCGGCCGATTCGGCGCCGAGCCACTGGTTGCCGATCCCGAACAGATTGCCGGGATCCACCGCGCGCTTGACCTCGCTGCTCCAGGCGAGCGCGGCGGGGGAAAAGATCCGCGGCAGAAAGCCGCGCCGCAACTTCCCCACGCCGTGATGATGCGAGAGGGTGCCGCCGGAGCGCAGGATCTCGTCGCGGGCGCAGCGCTCCAGTTCGGCGTAGCACTCGACCGGCTGTTCCAGTCCCTTGTGATAGAAGCCGAAGTAGAAGTACACGCAGACCCCGGTCTGGTAGACCTGGGTCACCCGCGCGGTGACGAAGGGACGGCCGGGCACCCCGCGGGCGGCGCACTCCAGCGCGAGCCGGCGCTTGACGTTTTCACAGAGGCCGAGCACCCGATCCCACGGCACCGAGGTCTCGAACGACTCGCCGAGGATCCAGTGGCGCATGACGAAGTCGCGGAGATAGGCGATGCCGAAGGTGAGCTGGTAGCCGCGCTGGCCGTTCTCCGCGCTCTCGGTGGCCGGCGTGTACGTGCTGCGGCGGACCC
>CAYNNS010000129.1:0-8743 GCA_964398345.1 uncultured Gemmatimonas sp.
ATTCCATCAGGGCAAGTGGCGCGGGATCGCGGTGGACATCGCAACGACGAGTGACTAGTGACGAGTGGATCACCCGCCACTCACCACTCACCACTCGCCACTCCTCACTTGCTCGCCAAGTCCCGCGTGGCCGCGGCTGCCATCCTCGCCTTCGCCGCGTCGCTCGAGCTCCCCGCCGCTGCATCGAGATCGCTCGCCAGCTTGGTCAACCCATCGTGCCGGGCGGCCCCCGAAGCCTTCTGCGCCTTTCCGAGTGCTTCGCGGGCTGCGTGGAGCTGGCTCGCGGAGAGTCCTTTGGAGCGCTCCAGCTGATCGAGATACGCCCCGACCAGCGCGAAGCTCGCCGGCCAGATGAACTTCGGCTGGTCCTGCGTGTTGAGGTACTCGAGGTGCACCGACTTGGACGCGTCGATCTCGTTCTGCGAAATGAGTCCGCTCGGCGCCAGTTCCACGATGTCGAGCCCCCGCGCAATCTCGGAGCTCACCATGACCCCGTTGAACCAGTACACCGACCAGGAGCCCGCACCGGTATTCCGGGTCGAATCCACCGGTCCCCGGTCGAAGAAGGCGATCTCCTTGGGATGGGCCGCGTCCGTCCAATCGAACACGGAAATGCCACCCTGGTACCACGACTGGATCATCACGTCGCGGCCGGGAATCGGGATCAGCGAGCCGTTGTGCGCCACGCAGTTTTCCGCAGACGTCTGCGGCGCGGGCATCTTGTAGTAGCTCTGGAATTTGAGCGAGTTCCCATTGACGATCGTGAAGATCGCGTCGGCGCCCCACTCCTTCGGGTCGCTCGCGCGGCACTTCGGCCCGCCACCACCACCCCACTCGTCGCTGAACAGGAGCTTGGTGCCGTCGTTATTGAACGTTGCCGAGTGCCAGTAGGAAAAATTGGTATCGGACACCGCCGCTACGCGCACCGGGTGCGCCGGGTCGCGGATGTCGATCAGCAGCCCGTACCCTTCACAGGCGCCGCCCGCCATCCCGATCGCGGGATAGAGGGTGATGTCGTGGCAGCTCGTGACTCCGGGCCGGGTCGGGTCGGGGGCCTGCTGCGGCCCGATCCGTGCCGCGATCCACGCCGGCAACCCCGCGCGCAGCTCGGCGCTGTCCGCCGCGGTAAAGGTGGTGCGGTTGTGGCTCTTGGCGATGCTGTCGAGCATCCGCCCCGAGAACTGCGCGGGCAGCGCCTGCTCGTTGCCGAAAATGCTGATCATGAATTCGCCGCGGGCCTTGGCTGCCAGCAGCTCCGCCTTGTCGTCTGGCGCCAGACCGTGCGAGGTCACCACCGCGAGGTCGTTGAATATCCGGGGCGAGCTGACGATGGCGGCCTGCTCCGGATGGGCCAGCGGGACCTTGATGACTTCAATGCGGAAGCGCGCGGTATTGGGATCGCTGGCGCTCGAAACACACCCGGCCAGCTCGCTCGGCGAGCGGATGCCGGCCGAGCCCGAGACGTACACGTACACGTTGGCGGGGTCCTTGGGATCCACCAGCAGCGAGTGCGTGTGTGACCCCCGGCAGGTTTGCACGTTGGTGATGTTCCGGGGATGCGCGATGTCCGTGATGTCGAAGATGCGGATGCCGCGAATGCGCGCCGCACTCACGGTGTCCCTCACGCCCACATCGCTGCAATCGATCCGCCCGGAATTCCCCTCAGCCGAGACGAAGAGCAGGTTCTTGTAGACCGAAACGTCGCTCTGAGAAGCCGGGCAATAGTTGCCCACGACCAGAGCCGGTTGCCGCGGGTTGGAGATATCCCAGACCTGGTAGCCGTTGTAGTTGCCCTGGATCGCGTAATTGCGGGTGAAGGCCAGGTCGGAATTCGTGCTGCCAAGGAATTTCCCGGATGGCGGCGTCTTGGAGAGGATCCTGAGGTTCCACACCGCCTCCTGGGCATCCATCAGCCCGGCCTTCAGCCCAATCCGGGGATCCGGGCTCGGCGGCGAGGTGGACATGTTGACGGCCGGCGCCGGCGCCGTGTTACCGCCCGTCGTCGAGGGGTGGCCGCAGGCCGCGGTTGCCAGAACCGAAAGCGCGAAAGCTCGCTGCACAGAACGCATGAAAGGATCCTCTATTGGGGCGTGGTCAGAACGGTCAGCAACATTTTTTCCATCCGGGAGATCTCGGTGGTCTGATCGATGTTGACGTCGGAGGCGAACTTCCAGACCAGGTCGTCCTGGCCCGCGCCGTAGCTATCGAATAGCTCCTTCACCATGCTCACGGCACCCTTGTGGTGCTGGATCATGTCGGCCAGGAAGAGCCGGTCGAAGTCGGCACCGCGCGCCTGATCGAGCCGCTGCAGCTGCTCGTCGGTCAGCATCCCGGGCATCAGCATCACGTGCTCGGCCCCGTTCATCATCATCTTCATGCCGTGCGGCGAAGGCTCCGGCACCGGCTGGCGCCGGTCGCCCAGCCACTGCGACATGAGATTGATTTCGTCGGTCTGGGCATTGATGATGCGGCTGCAAAGCGTCAGGACGCCGGGGCTCGCGCCGTGGGTCGGCGCCCAGCGCGCCATCAGAATGGCCTGGGCATGGTGGCTGATCATGCCCGTCATGAAGTCGATGTCGGCCCGGGTGTAGGGATGCCGCACACTATCAGCCGCGGCCTTGGCCATGGCGGCGCGATTCGATGCTTCCCGCGTCATGGGAGCCGGCGCCGCGGGGGGCTGGGCCGGCGTCGGAGCGGGCTGCACCTGTTGCGACGTGGCATGGCAGGCGACGGCAGTAAAGGCGAGCCCTAGGACCGGAAATCGGCGGCTTTTCATCGTCAGGATAGTACTATAAGGTGGCGTGCCTGGGAAACCGGATTCGCATGAGACCCATCTTGAGATGCCTGGGACTCACCTGGAGTCTCCTGGTCGTGCTCCAACTCCCGACAGACGGGGTCCAGCGTCTGGGAACCGTTCGCTTTGCCACATCGTGCCGGCCCGCGGTCAGCAACCGCTTCAATCGCGCCGTCGCTCTGCTGCATTCCTTCGCCTTCTCGCTGGCCGTCGCGGAGTTCAATGCCGTACTCCAGGCCGATTCGACCTGCGCCATGGCTCATTGGGGCCTGGCGCTCTCGGCCTGGGGCAATCCCTTCGCCGCGGGGACGAAGTCGCCGGCCCAGCTCGCCCGCGGCAGCGAAGCGGTCAGCCGCGCCCGGCGTAGCCCGCCGCCGACGGCGCGCGAGCGCCAGTACCTCGAAGCCGTCGCGCAGCTCTACGATCATGCCGATTCGCTCGACCAGCCGACCAGACTGCTCCGCTACCGCGATGCCATGGCGAAGCTCGCCGCCGCAGAGCCCGCGGATACCGAAGCGGCCATTTTTCACGCACTTGCCATCGCGATCTCGGCGGATCCCACGGACAAGAGCTACGCCAGCCAGCTCGCCGCCGGTGCCACCTTCGAGCGGCTCTTCAAAGCCCTGCCCGATCATCCCGGTCTGGCGCATTACATCATACACAGTTACGACGTACCGCCCCTCGCGAGACGCGCGCTCGCCGCCGCACACCGATATGGACGGATCGCCCCGTCGGTTTCGCACGCGCTGCACATGCCTTCCCACACCTACACCAGGGTCGGTAGCTGGCAGGAGTCGATCACGGCCAACGTCGCGTCCGCTGCCGCGGCCCGACGAGAAGGCGCGGTGGCCGAAGAGCTCCACAGCGCCGATTACCGCACCTACGCCTATCTCCAAAGCGGGCAGGACTCGGCGGCCGCCCATTTAGTGGCGGCCGCGCCCGCCATCGCCGCGCGGCTCGATCCCAATGCGATCGGGACCGGCGGTTCTCCCGCCGCGGGTTACTACGCCATCGCGGCGATTCCGGCCCGCTACGCGCTGGAGCGGGGCGACTGGAAGGCGGCCGCCAGGCTCGAGATCCGCTCGAGTCCCTTCCCATTTGCCGAGGCGGTGACCTGGTTCGCCCGGGGGCTCGGGGCCGCGCACCTCGGTGACACGGCGGCCGCGCGACAGGCGATCGCCGCGCTGGAGCGGCTACGCGGCCAGCTCGCGGAGCACAAGGAGAGCTACTGGGGCGAGCAGGTGGAGATTCAGCGACAGGGCATCCTGGCCTGGCTCGCGGTGGCGCAGCGAGACCGGCAGGCGGCACTCAGCCTCATGCGCGCCGCCGCCGAGCGCGAGGCCGCGACCGAAAAGAACGCTATCACCCCGGGCCCGCTCGCGCCGGCTCGGGAGCTGCTGGGCGACATGCTGCTCGAGCTGCGGCAGCCGGGCGAGGCCTTGGCCGCGTATCGCGCTACCCTGGAGCACGAGCCGAACCGCTACCACGCGCTGACCGGCGCGGCAAAGGCCGCGATGCAACGGGGTGATCGTGCGACGGCGCGGGAGTACTACCGGAAGCTGCTGCAGGTCTGCGCGAGGGCTGATCAGCCGGGCCGGGCCGAGCTGGTGGAAGCGAGGCGGATCAGAAGTCAGGATTCGCCGTGAGCCGGGTCCCGTCCGCGCGGAAGGTTTCGATCAGACTGCGGATCCGCCGCTTCGCCGCCTCGAGATCACTGCTCCCCAGCGTAAGGTTCAGGAGATCGATGTACCAGGGCAGCTTTTCGCTGTCGCCCAGATAGCTCGCCACGATCTCCCGTGCGACCGGCAGGGTCGTCTGCTTCGAATCGTCGTGCACGTCGCGGTCGCCCGCCTGCTGGAGCTTGCGATATTCCTCCTCCAGGAGCCGGGCGCAGAGCTCGGGGGTAAAGCGCTCGCCGGCCTTGACCCCGATCGGGTCGGCCTCGGTGAGCGACGCCCGCTTGTGCAGCCACTCCCAGAGAATGCTGAGCCGAATCTCCCCGGTCGCCATGTCTTCCATGAGGTAGAGCACGTCGTCGTTGCCGAAGAAGTCCGCCGGCTTGAGCGCCACGGCCTGCATCCCCTGCCCGAACGCATTGCCGTATTGCAGCGCCACGCTGAGCAGGTCGCGCGCCCCGCGGACCGTGCGCGGCGCGGGCTCGAGCAGGAGCAACGCGTCGGCATCGGCCTGGCTGTAGCCCAGCGGCGGAAACGTGCGCCCCAGCTGATTGGGCTGGCCGGCGTTTGCCCAGACCGGCCGGACGATGTGGACCATCTTCCAATGGGCCACCCATTTCCCGCTCGCCCCCGCCTGCTGCTCCCGCTTCGCGCCCGCCACAGCGCGCTGCATCCCGTGCTGCACTCCGCGGACCGAGCCGACCGGAATGTTCGGCTCCATGCCACCCTGCCAGAGCGCGCAGCGGCCCTCGCGGTCGGGGGTGTTCACCGCCCGCCGCACCCGGTCTTCGTAATTCCGCATGTAGCCGTAGGTCATCGTGATGGCGTCGATGTTCGGATTGACGAAGCCGGGATCGCCGGCCATGGCGTCGGCGACGCTGTTGATGTAGTCCCAGCGCCCGGTGTTGAAGCCGACGAAGCGCGGAGCTAACACGGCCCGGATCTCCATGAGCTGGAAGCACGCCTCCAGCTGCTCGACCAGCACGTAGACCTTGATGGCGCCGGGCGGCAGCTCCAGCAGCTCCTCGAGCCGCGCGAGGATCTCGTGCCAGAGGGCCGCTTCCTCCGCGGTCTGGATTTTGGGGAGGTAGAGCACCAGGGACGCGCCGGAGGCGGCCAGGCGCGCGCGGTTGTTGGCGACGTACAGGGTCGCGTCCACCAGCGACGCGGAGTAACCCGCGCCCCCGGCGTGGCGTACCTGCCGATCGTCGAGGTGCAGGCCGCGAGGCCGGAACAGCGTGGTGGTGCGGTCTAGCTGGCGCCGCCAGTCGGCGATGATCGGCCGCCCGAGGAACTCCCCGGCCCACCGGTTCATCTCCCCCGCCACCGCCTCGGCCACCTCCAGGAATGCCGGATCCCGCGCAATGCCGAGCTTGAGGCTGCGCTGGTTGTCGAGCGACATGGCCCCGCGCTGGCCCAGCGCGTCTTCCCCGTCGAACATCCAGCCGTCGGCACCCGAGAGCAACGCGTAGGCGACGTTGCGGAGGCTCTGGGCGACGGGAGCGCCGGGCCGGGCCGCCGGCCCCGTGCCCTGGATCCACTGGCGCTCGAGATCGCGCGGAATCGCGGAGCCGCTGAAATTCCCCTCCCGGGCCTCGCGCACCAGCATGCCGGTCCGCGGGATGCGCTGCGCGGGGTCGAGGAAGCCGATGCGCTCGCGGGCGCGGAAGCGCGCCGCGCGGCGGGCGAGCCGCGCCGCCATCAGCGCCTTGCGCTCGGCGTCGAGCTCCGCGAGGTCCGCGAGGACCCGGAGCGCTTCCGGCGTGAGCACGTCCTGGTAGTCGTGGGCGAGGTTCGCCCGGACCTCGAGCCGGCGGGCCATGGAGCGGGTTAGGATGTCGTCTGCAGCGTGAGCTCCGGCAACTCGAGGCCCTCGAGCACCGCGGTCCAGCGCTGCCCCGCCGCCAGGAACTGGTTGTCGCAGAGCGCGCCCGACGCCACCAGCTCCCCCGCGACCAGCGGGTCCGCCGGCACCTCGCGCCGGATGCCCGCCGCGAGCTCCCCCAGGCAAAGCGCGGGGTTCGTGAGCACCTTTTCCCCTCCGCCGGTCGCGAGCTCGGCGCCATCACAGAGCAGGCGGACCCGGCACTCGGCCAGGCGCCTGGCCAGCGCGGGAATCTCGTCGGAAGACACCGCGCGGGGCGGACCCACGACCAGCGCCGCGTGGAGTCCGAACGCGGCCACGAAATCCGGCGGAGTGAATTTCCATCCGGGGTAGACGCAAGCGACGACCTCGAAGCCGAGCGCGATCGACTCCACGGCACGCAACGCCGCGGAGGGATCGGCCGGGTTGCCGGTCGGCGTCGCCTTCAGCCGGAAGACGATCTCGGGTTCGATCTTGGGCGCCAGCATCCAGGTGAGGCTGAGCGACGCGGGCGCGCCCGGCGCTACATAGTGCACCGTGTCGTCATACAGGTGCGCCCAGACGACGCTGTTCAAGCGGTGCAGGCGCCAGAGCCCGCGATTGGCGAAGCCGACCTTGCGCCCCACCGGCACGTGGCCCGTGGCGCGGCGCATCCGCACCAGCTCCGCTTCCACCGCGTAGGCCTCGGCCAGCCCGAATCCCGGGTCGCGCGCCGAGGGGAGCTCCGCCACCGGCCGCGACAGGGCATAGGCGTCGGTGAGCTCGCGCGCGAGGGATTCACTCACTTTGCGGTCACGGGAATCCCGGTCGGGCGGGGCTCGGGCGAGCGTGAGCGCCGCAGGCTCATCGCCATGAGGGCGGCGGTCAGCGCCATGAGCGCGCTGCCGAAGAAGCCCACCGACCAGGTGCCGGTCTGCTCGAAGAGAAACGCGCCAAACCAGCCTCCGATGATGGAGGCGACCCCCTTCGCGGTGTAGAGCACGCTGTAATTCGAGGTGGCGTGCCGGGTCCCGAAGTAGTCTCCGACCGCGGAGGCGAAGAGCGCGTAGATCTCGCCCCAGGTCAGG
Organism: uncultured Gemmatimonas sp.; assembly: GCA_964398345.1. Classification (GTDB taxonomy): domain Bacteria; phylum Gemmatimonadota; class Gemmatimonadetes; order Gemmatimonadales; family GWC2-71-9; genus JABFSM01. The sequence goes on from CAYNNS010000129.1 coordinate 7,402, forward strand.
TAGACCAGCACCAGGCTGAAGGCGAACCAGCCGCCGGAGCGCTCGCCCAGGAGCACCACCAGTCCGAGGCAGACCGACTGCAGCAGAAACGCCACCGTCATGGCGGTCTCGCGGCCGATCCGGTCGGAGACCCAGCCCCAGAAGATGCGGCTGGTCCCGTTGGCGATCGGGCTCAGCGTGGCCGCCAGGGTCAGCGCCCCGGCGGTGAGGCCCCAGGAGCGGGCCATCGGCCCGGCACTCGCGGTCACCAGTAACCCGCCGGTCGCCATCAGTACGAACATCACGTACATCATGTAGAAGCGCCCGGTCCGCAGCATCTCCAGGGTGTTGAGCTGCGGGCCGGCTCCGCTGCTCCGCGCCGCCGGGGCCGGCGCGGGCTCGCGCGGCGGGTGGCGGAGGAACTGGGCCACGATCAGGATCACCAATCCCTGCACGGCTCCGGTCGCGACGAACGTCGTCCGGTAGCCCTGGGTGCGGAGCAGGAGGGAGATGAGCGGGATGAAGAGCGCGGTGCCGCCGCCGAACCCCGCGGCCATGATGCCGGAGGCTAACCCGCGGCGGTCCTTGAACCACTTGAGCGCCGAGCCCATCGAGGCGCTGTACACGAACGCGGCGCCGATTCCCGCGACACAGTACAGGGCGTAGAGCAGCGGCAGGCTGGTCGCGAACGCCAGTCCCGCCCAGCCGATGCCGCAGAGCACCCCGGCCGCGCTGATGAAGCCCCGCGGGCCCAGTTTGTCGATCAGCCAGCCGTCGAAGGGCTGCACCCAGGTCTGAAACAGGATGAAGAGGGTGAACGCGACCTGGATGTCGGAGAGCTTCCAGCCGGTGCTCGCCTGGAGCGGCTTGACGAAGAGCGTCCAGGCGTACTGCAGGTTCGCGATCATGATCATCGCGAGCAGCGAGGCGATCAGCTGGAACCACTTGTTATGGATTTTCACGGACCGCCTGACCGCCGGACCGCCGGTCCGGCTTTTTCATCCAGCAGCTTGACGCAGCCATAGACCGCGCGGGTCGCGGGCATCGGCACGCCGAGCCGGTCGCCCAGCTCGAGCATCGCGCCGACCACCGCCTCGATCTCCATGGGCCGTCCCGCCTCCCGGTCCTGCAGCATCGAGGTCTTATGGGCGCCGACCTGCCCGGCGCCGGCCATGCGCTGCTCGACGGAGACCGGCAGCTCGATGCCGAGCTTGGCCGCGACGGCCTCCGCCTCCAGCATCACCTCGCGCACCACCCGCGCGACGTCGGGCTGGCGCACCAGCTCCGCGAGCGTGCCGCCGGTCAGGGCGCTGATCGGGTTGAAGGCGACGTTGCCGAGCAGCTTGACCCAGATCTCGTGGCG
>CAYNNS010000130.1:0-8693 GCA_964398345.1 uncultured Gemmatimonas sp.
CGGCATTGGCGGGGGGTCGCATCGCCAATGTGAGCGCGCCGACGCTGGCGACGCAGAGCGCCTACTCCTACTGGCGCTGGGAGCCGCCGGGGTTCGGCCGCGACTCGATCCGGGCGGAGCTGTTGCTGCTACGGTAGGCTGGAGGATGGGGGGATTCGCCGCAGCGTCGCTTCGAACTCGGTGAGGCCCCGGCGCACCCCCTCCTCTGCCAGGGCACGGGCCCGGCTCGTGTCGCCGGTCGCGAGCGCGCACTCGATCAGCCGGCTGCGCAGAACGGTCCCGTCGGGCTCCAGGCCTAACCCGGCCTCGAGAATCGGCAGCGCGTCAGCACAGCGAGCTTCCACCCGCAGCACCTGCCCGAGCTGCTCGTGCACCCGCGGGTCGTCGGGGTACAGCGCCAGCGCGGCGCGCCCGGCACGCTCGGCGTCGGCATAGCGGCGCTCGCCGTAGTAGTAGCGCGAGGCGACGTACTGGGCGCGATAGGTTCGCGGCGCATCGCGGAGCAGTTGCGCGAAGAAGGCCGGCTGCGAGCGCCACGCCGCATTCCGGCTCACGCTCCGGATTCCGGCGGCGACCAGCAAACCGGCCGCCGCGACCGCCACGAACGCCTTGCCCGCCGCCGCCCGCGGCCACAGCCAGGCGAACCCGCCGGCAAACCCGATTGCCAACCCGACGCTTGGCAGAAACAGCACCCGCTCGGCGACGATGAGCCCGGTTGCCGCGAGGAGGTTGCTCACCGGCGCCAGTGCGAGGCCGATCCAGACCAGGCCGAACCCGATGGCGGGAGCCCTCCGACGAGTCACCAGCCAGAGGAACACCGCCAGCGTCACGATGAACAATCCCGCCCAGTGCGCCGCGGTCAGCTCCGTGGTGACGGCGAGCGCCGGTGGCCCATATTCGGCTTGCAGGTGCGCCGGCCAGAGCAGCAGCCTCGCCCATTGGGGCACGACCGCGAGCATCGCGATCGCCCGGGCTCCGGCTCCTAACCCGTGCAGCGCTCTCACCGGTTGCTCCCCGACGAAACTGCCGAGCACCGACCAGCGGAGCAGCAGCGCCAACGCCACGGCGGCAGCTTGCAGCACAAACAACGCCGCCAGCCTGGGGCGCGGGCGGCGCAGCAGGCCGAGCTCGGCCGCGGCGAGCAACAGCGGCACCACCACACCGATCTCCTTGCTCAGCATCGCCAGCAAGGTCAGGCCCGCGAGGAAAAGTCTCCGGCTCGCGCCAACCTCACCCGCCTGGCGCCAGGCGAGGTACCGCTCGACTGCCAGGACGCCGAACAGCGCGGCCAGCAGCTCGGATTGGCCCACCAGGTTCGCCACGGCCTCCACGTGGACCGGGTGCAGCGCAAAGAGCGCGGCGGCGAGCAGACTCGGGCCGAGCGGGGCGGCTGCTCCGGCCACATCGAGGACGCGGCGCACCAGGCGAAACACCAGGACGGCGAGGAGCACCGCGAGCCCGAAGCTCACGGCGTGGAAGAGCAAGGGCTTACCTCCGCCGGCGGCCCACTCGAGCGCAAAGAGCTGCGAGGTGAGCGGCCGGTACAGCCTGCCGGCGGGCCAGTAACTGGAATGCCAGATCGCACCGGAGCTCGCGAGACCATGGACCAGGGGATTCTGCTGGATGACGGGCACGTCGTCGTAGACGAACCCGTTGCGGAGCCCGGCGAGCGCCGGCACCACCGCGAGCGCCGCGACGGCGGCTGTCGCCACCGCCGGCGCCGGTCGGGTCACTTCCTGGTGCCGATATTCATGTAGGTCTGCACGCTGTCGGTCACTTGAATGTTGATACTCCCCGGCGGGACTCCGAATCGCAGTGCGGAATCGGCCTTGTCGCGCAGCCACTGCCAGGTCGAGCGCTGCCAATCATAGGACACTCCCAGGCGTGATTCCGCGAGCGCTTCGCGGTACTGGCCGAGGTGCATGAGGCACGCGACGAGCGACGCGCGGGCCGCCATGTTGTTGGGATGGATCTCGAGCGATTTGCGGTAGAGTGCGTCGGCGGGATAGCAGAAGCCGCGCAGCCGCAGCTTGTTGGCATAGTCGAGGTAGATCTGGCCCACCTTCGGCGGCGAGTACTCGATGGCGAGGCGGTACTCCCGCTCGGCACGGCCTTCGGCGCCGGCGAGAAAGTACATCTCCGCCAGCGCGTGGTGGGCGCGGTAGCTCCGCGGCGCGTCGCGGTTCGCGGTGTCATACCAGAGGCCGAACTGATCGGCCCAGACCGGGTGCCGGGTGGTGCTGCGGGCCACGCCGAGAATGAGCAGCGCTCCAACCACCCCGGCGAGCACGAGCTGCCTGGTTTCGCCGGCCTTTTCCAGCAGGATCTTCCCTAACCCGCCGAGCGCCAGCATCGCGCCGACGCTCGGGAGCAGGAGGGTGCGCTCGGCCAGCACGATTCCCGTCGGGATCAGCACGTTGTGCACCGGGAAGAGCGCGACCGCCATCCAGACCAGCCCGAACGCGATCACCGGGCGCTTGCGCCAGGTCGCGACCAGCACCATCAGCGTCGCCAGCAGCAACAGCGCGCCCAGGGTCTGCTCGGCGCCCCAGCTGGTCTGACCAACGATCTCGCCGGGGCTGTAATCGGCCTGGAGATGCTCGGGCCAGAGCAGCAGGCGAAACCACTGCGGCACGACCGCCAGCATGGTGAGCGCGCGCTGGCCCATGGTGAGGTAGGCGAGGCCTTCGGCGGTGAAGCTCCCGACCACGTCTCCCGACAGCACCAGCGTCCGGACGCCGAGGAAGCCCACGGCGACGAGTGCGAGCAGCAGGTAGAAGCGCCGCAGCCGGGCGATGCGCTCCCCGAGCGGCTCGCTGGGCAGTAACAGGACCTCCACGGCAAGCAGCAAGCCGGGCAGGACGATGGCCGTTTCCTTGAAAAAGCATCCGACGAGATAGAGGCCGGCGAAACCGAGTTCGGTCCCGGGGCCCAAGGTGCCACCAGCCCGGCGCACCTGGAAGTAACGGGTGACCACGAGGCAGCAGATGATCGCTACCCAGAGTTCGCCCTGGTTGACCGCCATCGCCACTGCTTCCACGTGCACCGGATGCACGGCAAAGAGCGCCGCGGCGGCGAAGGCGCAGGCAAAGGGAAGCAGCTGCCTGCCGAGCCGGAAGACCATGATGCTGCTCAGGGCGTAGAGCAGATAGCTGACGATCCGGAAGAGCAGGGGGGAGCCGCCGCCCACGGCCCACTGCACCGCGTAGGAAATCACCGCGAACGGGCGATAGAGATCCGGGGTGAAGGGCTTGGGCCAGTAAGGTTGTGCAAAGAATCGATAGGAGTGCACCAGATCGTGCACCGCGACGTTCTTCCAGATGATCGGAAAGTCATCCTGCGCAAACTGGTTCAGCAGTCCCGAGATCGACGCGGCGACTGCCAGGAAAACCAGGCCGGCAATCGGCAGCCAGGCTCGGCGTTCCCCGAGCAGAGCCGGGGCTCGGTCGGCAGGGGTCACAAGGCGCCTTTCGGCAGCGGGGTGCGGAGATCGGCGGTCGACTGGCTTGCAAAGTCCAAGGGGCAGGTCTCGGCCACTCCCCCTCCGCGAACGTCGGTGACCGCGATCATCGCATTGAATGGTAATGGGTTAGAGATTCCCGCGGAGGGTGGCACCATCGTTGCTCAACTCCCCGCCGGCAACCACTCACAGCGTTGGTGAACAAGGTAAGCCGGCTGCGTACACTTTCTTTCTCTGGAGGGGACGAATGTTGAACCGTAAGGGCTTTACGCTGATCGAGCTGCTGATCGTAGTCGTGATCATCGGCATTCTGGCCGCCATCGCGATTCCGAAGTTCGCGGCGACCAAGGACAAGGCCAAGCTGGCCTCGGTGAAGACCGACGTCCGCAACCTGATGACCGCGCAGGAGGCGTACTTCTCGGACTTCGCGACCTACGCTGCCGACTTCGCCGCTCTGCAGGCGAAGACCAACGCCTCGCTGTCGGCCGGCAACTCGGCGACCATGGCGGGCGTGGCGAGCGGCTACACCGGCACCGTCAACAACACCTCGATCACCACCGGCTTCACCAAGTGTCAGGTGCAGGTGGGCGCGGGTGCTGCGTCGACTGTGGACGGCGTCATTACCTGCTCGTAAGCAGCTGGAGTACAGAGCAAGAGAGCTGACGCACCAAGGGGCCGCGGCAGTGTCCGCGGCCCGCTTGCTCTAAGAACCTGAACTCGAACCTGAGCCACGACGAAAGGAGGATAAAGGAGACGATGCGGAACCGGACGAGCGGCTTCACGCTGATCGAGCTCCTCATCGTCGTGGTGATTATCGGGCTGCTCGCCGCCATCGCCCTGCCGAAGTTCGGCTTCACGAAGGAACGGGCCTACGTCTCCACCATGAAGAGCGATCTGCGGAACCTGGCGACGGCGCAGGAAGCCTACTGGAACGACTACGCGACCTATTACGCGGGCAGCATTCCCAGCAGCCAGCTGTTGTACAAGCCCTCGCCCAGCGTGAGCATCAGCATCGCCGAGGCCACGAACGGCGGCTGGTCCGCGAGCTCGTCACACCCGGGTACCCCGGTGACGTGCGCCATCTATACCGGCTCCGCCTCGGCGCTGCCCCCGGCTACCACGGCAGGCCTGGTGGTCTGCCAGTAACCATGCGCTTCCTGACGCTCGGTCCCGACTCCGCGCTGCTCGACTCCCTCAAGGAGCCGCTCGCCGACGCGGGATATGCGGCGGAGCACCGCAGCGACCTCGCCGCAGCGCTGGTGGAAGCCCAGGCCAGCGGGGTCGAGGCGCTACTGCTCGATCTCGACGGTGGCGAGAACTCCGCGCTGAGCTTCCTGCGGCGCTATCGAGCCGGCGGCGGCGCCGGAGTCGTGCTGGTGGCTGGAGAGCCGGGCTCGCGCCTGGCGGCGGCCGCCCTGCGCGAAGGCGCCGATGCCTTCGTGCGCAAGCCGGCGCTGCCCGACGAGCTGCTGTGGACCCTGCATCAAGCCGAGGAGCGTGAACGCCTCCGCCAGGAAGTGGCGCGGCTTCGCGCAACCCTCGGCGCCAGGGGCCTCGAGCCTCTCGTCGTTGCCGAAGATCCCAAGATGCGCGGGCTGCTCGAGCTCGCCGCGCGCGCCGCGGCGTCGGACGGCTCGGTGCTGATCACCGGCGAACGCGGCACCGGCAAGGCCCTGCTCGCGCAGGCGATGCATCGCTTCAGCCGCCGCGGCGATGGCGCCTTCGTCGCCGTCGACTGCACCGCGGCACCGGATCTCTTCACGCAGAACGGCAGCAACGGGCATGGCCCGGAAGGCGCCTCCGCGACGGGAGATCCCCAGGCCCTCTGGCGCTCCGCGAGCCATGGGACCTTGCTGCTGGAAGAAGTCTTCTCGCTCTCCTCCGAGAGCCAGCAGCAGCTCATGTCCCGCTACTGGCCCAAGAACGGCAATGGCAACGGCAACGGTGGCGGCCACCACGATTCCGCGGAAATCAGCGACGTGCGCGTGATGGCGACGGCGATCGCCGTGCCGGATCAGCCCGCGGAGTCCGCGCCCAGCGGCGAGCTGCTCAAGCGGCTCAAGGGTGCGGTCATCATGTTGCCGCCGTTGCGCGAGCGGTCCGAGGACATCCCGGCACTGGTCACCCACTTCGCGCAGCAGGTCGCGTCGCGCACCGGCCGGCCGATCAGCATTACGCCGCAGGCGCTGGCCGGGCTCTCTTCCTACGTGTGGCCCGGCAACGTGCGCGAGCTCCGCCAGGTGGTCGAGCGCGCGGCAACTCTCAGCGCGACAGGTCGTCTCGATCGCGCCGACTTCCCGACGATCGTCGCCGAAGGTTCGGCAGGGTTCGGACCCGGCGGGTTTGCGCTCAAGCCGCAAGTCGAAGCGGTCGAGCGCGAAGCGATCGTGCGGGCGCTGGCCTCGGCGCACGGAACCCGGCGCGAAGCGGCGCGGCTGCTGCAGGTGAGTCTGCGGACGCTGTTCTACAAGTTGCGGAGGTATGGGCTGGCGTAAGAGGGGCAGAGGGGCAGAGGGGCAGTAAAAAGCCCCGCGACGAACTTTCTCGATGACGCTCGGGCCCTCATGGGGCCCATTTTCGTTTCATGCGCTCCGGGTTCACGCTCCTCGAAGTCCTCGTCGCCTTTGTGCTGGTGAGCGTCGGGCTCATCGGCCTGGCAGGCACACTGAGTCCGCTCGCCGCGCTCGCCGGTGAAGGCCGGCTGCGCGAACGCGCCGCGTTGGTGCTCGCGGCGCGCATCGATCGCCTGCGGGCGGAGCTGGCGCGCGCGGCACCAGGCTGCAGCGCTCCGGCTGGAGGCTCCCTGCAGCACGAAGACGGAGTGCTCGAGAGCTGGAGCGCTGAGGTAGCGGGCGGAATGGTGACGCTGGAGATCATAGCCAGCCACGGCGGCAAGCATCCATTCGCCGACAGCGTCGGCACGCGACTGCCATGCCCGTGAATCGTCACGGCAACAGTCTCGCCGAGCTGCTCACTGCGCTGACGCTCACCGGCTTGCTCGGTACGCTCACCGCGAAGATCGTGAACGGCGCCGCGTTCGTGCTGCGAGAGCGCAGCGAACGCATCGGCGGTGAGCACAACCTGCGGCTCACCGCCAACGCGGTGATCACCTTGCTGGAGCCACTGGGACTGGATTCGCTCACCGGAGCGGACCTCCTGAGCTCCGCGGGTTCCGGCTTCAGTGTCCGGGCCATCCGCGGCTCCGGCACGCTCTGCGCGGCGGCTCCCGGAGCGGTCACGGCGCGAGTCTCGGCGGGCTGGTGGAGCGGCGAAAGGGATCCGGTACCGGGTCGCGACAGTCTGCTCGTCGCCCGGGTCGATACGGCGGGGTGGCGCGCGCTGGAGCTCCTGTCGCCACCGCAAGCGGCTCTTTGCCCCGACGGCAGCGCCGGCTGGCGCTTTGCCGTCAGTGCCGACTCGGCAGCGCTCGCGGGCATTGGCATGGGCAGCCCGGTGCGTGCCTTCGAGGGGGTGGAGCTCCGGGTGTACACGTCCGGCAGCGACCAGTGGACCGGGGTCCGGCTGCTCGCGACCACCCAGGCCATTCAGCCCGTTGCCGGTCCCATGCAGGCGAGTGGCCTGGCGCTCGGCTACGAGCGCCGCGACGGCGGGCTCGCCGCCGCGAGCGCTGAGGTCACCGGTGTGAGCTTCCGGGTTAGGGTGCTCACGGAGCGTGCCGGTGGGCTGGGGGTGATCCGCGGTCCCACGCCAAAGCCCGACAGCGTGAGCGGGTTCGTCGCGTTGCTGAATCATCCATGACAGGCGGTCCGCCGGTCCGCCGGTCCGCCGGTCCGACCGAGCACGGAGTTGCTTTGCTCATCGCCATCGCGATCCTGGCCGCCATCAGCACCATGACGCTCACCGCGCTGGCGCTCGCCCGCACCGAGCGCGTCGCCGGCCTCAGCGCGATCAGTGCGGTTCAGGCTCGTGCCGCGGCAGAATCGGCACTGGCCGAAGCGATGCAGGGATGGGCGGCGGGGCTTACCCCCGGCGTTCCCGGGGCCGAGACCCCGCTGACGAGCGTGGCGGAGCCGGGCCCGGCTCAGGGTTGGGCCAGCGTCCGTGCGCTCGGTGGTCTCGTGTATGCGCTCCGAGGGTCGGGGGTCCGGCTCAGCCAGGCAGGGGATTCGCTGGGGTTGGCCCGGCTGGAACTCCTGGTCCTTCTGGAGGGTCCCGATTCAAATGGCAGGGTTCATCCCAGGGCGTACCCGCGCGGATGGCGTCTGCTGCCGTAAGTCGGCGCCCCGTGGTGGCTTCCGCGTGACGCAGAGCGAGAGGATCGTTGCGAAACGGCCCCCCGGCATGCTGATGCACTCCTTGCCGGGCCCCCTTGCCTGCCTGCCTAACACTTTCCCCATCAATGGATTGGGACGCTTCGATCGGTGCGTGGCATAGGCGTTGCCCGCTGGCCATAGACCTTTGTGCAATGCCAAGCAGGCGGCGGCGAAAGGCTGCGCGGCGGCCTGGCAAGAGCCAAGCGGCTAAGTTGCTTCGCTGAAAACACTTGCTCGGTTTAGCTAAAGTAGTATTGTAGTGTAGCCAAAGTTTGCGCGCCTGAATGGGCCGCGCACACTCCTCCCTCGAAAACCGGACCGGAAATGGGACTGTTCAGCCGCGCGCGGGCTTCCGTCGGTCTCGACATCGGTAGTGGGCTGATCAAGGTCGCAGTGGTTTCCCACCAGTCCGGGGAGCCGGTGCTCACCAAGGTCGCCTTTGCCCCCCTGGTGGACGACGCGATCGTCGAAGGCGAAGTCATGGACCCGGGCATCGTGGCGGACGCGGTGCGCGGGCTCTTTTCCATGGCCGATCTCAAGCCCAAATCGGTCATCACCGCCGTCGGTGGCCGCGATGTGATCATCAAGAAGATCCCGATGGACCGGAGGAAGGAAACCGAGGCCCGCGAGGTCATCCGCTGGGAAGCCGAGCAGCACGTGCCCTTCGACATGGACAACGTCGAGCTCGACTTCCAGATCCTCGATCCCGACGGCGACGGACTGCAAATGACCGTGCTGCTCGTGGCGGCCAAGCGCGAGCTGATCGACCACAAGATCGCGCTGCTCGCCGAGGTCGGCGTCGATCCCGGCGTGATCGACGTGGACTCTTTCGCGCTGCACAACGCCTTCGAGCTGAGTTATCCCGAAGGGATGAAGGGCGTCGTCGGCCTGGTGAACATCGGCCACGAAATGACCAACGTGAACATCCTCGACGACGGCATTCCCGTGCTCACCCGCGA